>DASXLF010000247.1:0-5137 GCA_036496405.1 Steroidobacteraceae bacterium
GGCGGTGGTACAAGCAAATCCGGCGCTTTGTGGTCATGATTGTCACATTAAATCGTCAGGATTCGGTAGAACACAGCCTACTGTATCCTTATTGTTACAATGCTATTTGCCGATGCAAAAAGCGCCGAAGATTCTTCCCAGCAATTCATCGGAGCTTTCCGTACCCAGGATCTCTCCCAGCGCCAGCTGGGCGCGCCGCAACTCCTCGGCCACCAGCTCGCGTGCACTCCGGCGGTTCGTGCAATCCAGGGCGTCTTCCAAGTGCCGGCCGCAGCGCCGCAAGGCCTCCAGGTGCCTGCCGCGGGCCGACAGGGCGCCTTCACCAGCGCTCTTGAAACCCATGCCCTCCATGAGATGGCTGCGCAACGCGTCCACACCTTCGCCGGTGCGTGCGCTCACGCGTACGGACTCGATGCCGTCGTGCGCCGCGGCCTGGGCGCCGAGATCGATCTTGTTCAGCACCAGCGTCACCGGTACGCCGGCGGGTAAACGCGCGAGCTCGGCGGCATAGGCATTGGCGTACGGATCGGCGGCGGCATCGATCACGAACAGGATGCGGTCGGCGGCGACCATGGCCGCCCGGGCGCGGCGTATGCCTTCGGCCTCGATCTCATCGCCGGCTTGGGCGCGTAGACCCGCGGTATCGATCAGATGCAGCGGCATACCGTCGAGCTGTATGAGCTCGCGCAACAGATCACGCGTAGTGCCGGGCAGCGCGGTCACGATCGCCGCCTCGTGCCCGGCCAGGCGATTGAGCAGCGTGGACTTGCCGGCGTTCGGCGGACCGGCGATGACCACGGTCATGCCCTCGGTGAGCAGGCGTCCCTGGGTGCTCTGCGTCAGCAGCCCCGATAACTGCTGCATGGCTGCCTGCAAGCCCTCCCGCAGCGATCGGTCGGGCAGCACCTCGAGTTCCTCGTCGGCGAAATCGATCGCCGCCTCCACCTGCACGCGCAATGCCGCCAGCTGTGCACCCAGCGCCCGCACCTGCAGCGAAAACTCGCCCGCCAGAGAACGCAGCGCCGCGCGGGCCGCGGACTCGGATGCGGCGTCGATCAGATCAGCGACCGCCTCGGCCTGCGCCAGATCGAGCTTGCCATTGTGATAAGCCCGCTGGGTGAACTCCCCGGGCCCGGCGCGACGCGCTCCAAGTTCCAGCGCGCGTCGAACCAATGCCTCGACGATCACCGCGCCGCCGTGTCCCTGCAGCTCGAGCACGTGCTCGCCGGTGTAGGAATGCGGCGCCGGAAAATACAGCGCGATGCCGTGATCGATAGGGGCGCCGGCGCGCCCGAGAAAGCTGGCGCGCGTAGCCAGGCGCGCCGCCGGGAGCGCACCCAGCATCGCGACGCCGATGGCCGGTACCTGCGGGCCCGATAGCCGCACGATACTCAGGGCACCGCGCCCCGGAGGAGTCGCGGGCGCGACGATGGTGTCGTCGCTCACCGCTTCGAGCGGCCCAGTGCCTCTATGCGACGGTTGATGTTCCACTGTTGCAGAATCGACAGCACGGTGTTGGTGACATAGTAGAGCACCAGGCCGGCCGGGAAGAACGCGAAGGTGACCGACATCGCCAGCGGCATGAACATGAACACCTTCTGCTGCACGGGATCGCCAACCTGTGGGTTGAGCTTGTACTGCACGAACATGGCCGCTGCCATCAGTGCCGGCAGCACAAAGTATGGATCGCGCGACGACAGATCGTTGATCCAGAAAATGAACGGCGCCTGGCGAATCTCGACGCTGTCGCGCAATACCCAGTAAAAGGCTAGAAATACCGGGATCTGGATCAGCATGGGCAGGCAGCCGGCGAGCGGATTCACCTTTTCGCGCTGGTACAGTTCCATCATGCCGCGGTTGAGCTTTTCGCGATCGTCCTTGTAGGTCTCGCGCAAGGCGGTCATGCGCGGCGCCAGTGCTTTCATCTTCGCCATCGAGCGGCCGCTGGCCTCGGACAGCGGATAGAACAGCAGCTTGAGCAGGATGGTGACGATGATGATGGTGAAGCCCCAGTTGCTCACCAGACGATGCACGCGATCGAGCAGCCAGAACAATGGCGTCGCCAGCACCGCGAGCTTGCCGTAGTCCGTCACCAGGCTGAGCTTGGGACCCACCAGGTCGAGCTGCGACTGCAGTTTCGGGCCCACCCAGACATTGGCGGTGACCGTGGCCGTGCCGCCGGGTGCCACCGTCTGGCTGGGACCGGTCGCGGACAGCAGAAATTCATTGCCCTGGGTCTTGAGTTGAAAGCGGTAGGGCACATCGCCTGGGGGCACCACGGCGGCGAGAAAGTGCTGCTGCAGAGCTGCGATCCATCCGGCGGTGACGCTCTGATCCAGCGTCGCATTCTTGGTGATATCAAGCTTCTCGTACTTCTTGCCGTCGGAAATCGCCGGACCCTTGTAGGCATAACTGTCGACGCGGAAGTAGGAGCGCTCGACCGGGGTGTTGTAGCGCAGAATCTGCTCGTAGGGCGCGAAGCTCCACGCGCCGCCGCTGCCATTGTCGATCTGGTACTCCAGTCCTATGCGGTATTGGCCGCGATGGAAGATCAGTGTCTTGGTCACCGCGACACCGTGGCCATCGCTCCAGTGCAGCGGCAACCTGAGTTCGTCCTGCTGCGCGCCGAGCTGCAGTTCCTGCGCGTCCGCCGTATACAGTGCCCGGGTCGTGGGCGCGGTCTCATCGCTGGTGCCGGCAAGCCCGCTTTGCACCACGAACAGCGACTCCGGGCTGTCCCGATTAAGTAGCCGCACCGGCACATCAGGCGTGTTCTTGGCGAGCGGATAGGCCGGCAGATCAACCCGCTCCAGCTCGCCGCCGGCAAGACTGACTTCAACATCGAGTACATCGGTGCGCACGTGAACCTGTCCAGCGCCAGCCGCCGCCGCTGCCCCCACTTCCGCCAGGCTCGAGGCGGCCGTGACCGTGGGAGCTGCCGCAGCCGTGGCACCCGTCGCGCTCGCGCCGACTGCTGCCGGTGCCGCAGGCGCTGTGGCGCTTGGCGCGGCGGCGGTGGGCGCGCTGTTGTCGAGCGATACCGGGGCGGCGTTGCCGGGCGCCACGCCGGTATTCGCCACGGCCGGATAGTCGTGCATCCAGGTCTGGTAGTTCACGAACAGGGCCATGCCGAGCAGCGCCCACAGGAAAACGCGAAGGTTAGCGGTCATGAACGTGGCTCGAATGCAGCGGCGATGGCACTGGATCATAGCCACCGGCGTGCCAGGGGTGACAGCGCGACAGTCGACGCAGCGCCATCAGACTGCCGCGCAGGCTGCCGTGGCTGCGCACCGCGTCCAGTGCATATTGCGAACAGGACGGATAGAAGCGGCATCGCGGCCCGAGCAGCGGACTGATCGTCAGCTGGTAGGCCCGCAGCAGCAGTTGAATCAGTGCGCTCATGGACATGCTTTCAGTTTCTGCCAAAGTCGTTCCAGGCTGGCGCGCAACAGCGCCGGCTCGACAGCGCGCGCACCGGCGCGCACGCCGATGACGATGTCCAGGGACGGCAAGATTGCCTGATTCAGACGAAAACTTTCCCGAATCATGCGCCGCACTCGATTACGCCGCACCGCATTGCCCATCGTCCGTACCGCCACCGACATACCCAGTCTGGGGGCGCCGAGTTCATTGGGCTGCAGATTGACGGTGAAGAATTCGTTCCCCATTCGCCGACCGGTGGCGTAAACGCGCTTGAATTCGGCTGGTTTGCGAACGCGGCGCGCGGGCGGGAAGCTCAGCGGTAAAACGGCGGCGCAGCGCGCGCGCGCGGCCATCATGCGACTCTGGCCGGTCCGCGTTACGGACTCAGGCGCTTGCGGCCCTTGGCACGCCGGCGCGCGAGCACCGCGCGCCCGTTTTTCGTGGCCATTCGGGCCCGAAATCCATGTGTGCGTGCGCGGCGCACCTTGCTCGGCTGGTAAGTACGTTTCATG
This sequence comes from Steroidobacteraceae bacterium, assembly GCA_036496405.1. Classification (GTDB taxonomy): domain Bacteria; phylum Pseudomonadota; class Gammaproteobacteria; order Steroidobacterales; family Steroidobacteraceae; genus FEN-1191. The sequence goes on from DASXLF010000247.1 coordinate 3,936, forward strand.
ATTTCAAGGCCCTGAAAACTGAACGAAAAATGGCCCGGCAGGGTACGCAGCGCTGCTCGGCGTGTCAATACAAACGCCTTTCTGGCCATCGCCGGGTGGGTATAGACTCTCGGCCCTTTTCCCGGAAGCGAAGTCCTTGGAAGCGTCCCTGTGGTCGCGCATCCTCAGCGCGCTCGAAAACGAGCTGCCCGAGCAGCAGTTCAACACTTGGGTGCGGCCATTGCAATGCGTGGAAGCCGACGGCGCCCTGCGGCTGCTGGCCCCGAATCGTTTTGTGGTCGACTGGGTACGCAGTAACCTGATTCCGCGCATTGGACCGCTGCTGCGCGAGCGCGGTATCTCCGAACCGACTGCGATTGGCCTGGAGATCGGCTCGCGGCCGGCACTCGATGGCCTGCCGATGGTGGCCGCGCGTACCCTGAAGACTGCGCCCAACGCGGTGGGCGTGGCGCTGAATGTCGATTTCACTTTCGACAGCTTCGTCGAGGGCAAGAGCAATCACTTCGCCAAGGCCGCCGCCCTGCAGGTGGCGGGCAATCCGGGGCGTGCCTACAACCCGCTGTTCATCTACGGCGGCGTCGGCCTGGGCAAGACCCACCTGATGCACGCCATCGGCCACCTGATCCTGGAGCGCGATCAAGGTGCCCGCGTGGCCTACGTGCACTCCGAGCGCTTTGTCAGCGACATGGTCCGCGCGCTGCAGCACAATCGCATCAACGATTTCAAGACCTCCTACCGTTCGCTGCACGCGCTGCTGATCGATGACATACAGTTCTTCGCCGGCAAGGAGCATTCGCAGGAGGAATTTTTCCACACCTTCAACGCGCTGCTCGAAGGCCAGCACCAGGTGATCCTGACCTGCGATCGCTATCCGCGCGAAGTCGACGGGCTGGAAGAGCGCCTGAAATCGCGCTTCGGCTGGGGACTCACGGTCGCAATCGAGCCGCCGGAGCTGGAGACCAGCGTTGCGATCCTGATCGGCAAGGCGCAGGCCGCGGGCGTGGAGCTACCCGAGGAAGTCGCATTCTTCATCGCCAAACGCATCCGCTCCAACGTGCGCGAGCTCGAAGGCGCGTTGCGGCGCGTGATCGCAAATTCGCGCTTTACCGGCCATCCGATCACCCTGGAATTCACCAAGGAGGCGCTCAAGGACCTGCTGTCGATGCAGGCGCGGCTGATCACGGTGGAAAATATCCAGAAGA
>DASXLF010000248.1:0-1824 GCA_036496405.1 Steroidobacteraceae bacterium
CTTCAAGCATCTGGTCGAAGGTGCGTTGCGTGATCCGGCCAGTCTGAACAAGCCGGCGACTCGCTCGCTCGCGGACGGACTGGGGATCGGCGGCATCGGCGGTTCGGATGTGCACTGGGGCCTGGTGATCGGAGTGGTCGCGTGCATCGTGTCGGGGCTGTGGTTGCGCTTCACGGCCTCCGGTTTCTCGGTACGGGTCGTCGGCGGCAATCCGCGGACCGCCCAGTTGGTAGGGCTGCCGGCCAATCGATTGATCCTGGCCGCCTGCGGCCTGGGCGGCGCGTGCGCCGGTGTGGCGGGTGCGGTGGAGGTGGCGGCGGTCCATACGAATGCCAACGCTTCGCTGATCGCAGGCTACGGCTATGCGGGCATCCTTGTGTCCTTCATCGCGCGGCACAACCCGGTGGCCGTCATCCCCGTGGCGATCCTCTTCGGAGGCTTCGGCGCCGCCGGCAGCCTGCTGCAGCGCCGGCTGGGGTTGCCCGACGCCTCGGTGCTGGTGCTGCAGGGCATGGCGTTCGTATTGATCCTGGCGAGCGAGGGGCTGCGAATGATCGATTGGAATGCGCTGTTCAGGAACCGTGCGCCGAGGGCTGCGCCGAGCACCGCGCTCGCCAAGGAGATCGCGCAATGACCACCGACCAGTGGATCGCCTTCGTTGCCGCGATCGTCGGCGGCGCGCTGCGCGTCGGCGCGCCGTTCCTGTTCGTCAGCCTGGGCGAATGCCTGACGGAGAAGTCCGGCCGCATCAACCTCGGCCTGGAAGGCGTGCTCGTACTTTCGGCGATGGCGTCGTTTGGTGGCGCGTGGCTGACAGGGTCGGCATGGCTCGGTGTGCTGATCGGCGGCATCGTGGGCGCGATGCTCGCGCTGCTGCACGGCCTGCTGTGTTCGCTCGACCGTGTCAACGATGTCGCGACCGGCATCGCGCTGATGCTGTTCGGCACCGGACTCGCGTTCTACCTGGGCAAGCCGCTGATCCAACCGCAGGCGCCGCAATTGCCGGCGATTCCGCTGGGCAACTGGAGCGACAACCCGGTCATCCGGGCGGCGCTGCAGGTCAATTCGCTGGTGCCGGTTGGCATCGTGCTGGCAGTGTTGCTGTGGTGGGGCTTCGCGCACACGCGCATCGGGTTGCTGGTGCGCATGGCCGGAGATTCCGCGAACGCGACACGCGCGCTCGGCTATTCCGTCGCGGGCCTGCGCATCGCGGCCACCACGGCGGGCGGATTCATCGCGGGGCTCGGGGGTGCGTCGCTGACGCTCTTCTATCCGGGTAGCTGGAACGAGGGCATCTCCAGCGGCCAAGGCCTGATCGCGGTGGCGCTCGTGATCTTCGCGCGCTGGAGTCCGCTGCGCTGCATCGGCGCCGCACTGCTCTTCGGCGGTGCCGGCGCGATCGGCCCGGCGCTGCAATCGGTCGGCGTGGGGTGGGGTTACCACCTCTTCAATACCGTGCCCTATGTGCTCACGCTCGTCATCCTCGTACTGACCTGCAAGCCAGGCAGCGTGGCCGTCGGAAGTCCCGGCGAGCTGTCTTCAACACGTTGAGAAACCTTGTGAGCAGACGATCCATGAATGCCATCGAGCAAGCCACACGCTTCGTTGCGGCGGACCCGTATCCGTGGCCTTACAACGGCGAGCTGCGGCCCGACAACACGGTACTCATCGTGATCGACATGCAGACGGACTTCTGCGGCAAGGGCGGCTATGTCGATGTGATGGGCTATGACCTGTCGCTGGTCCAGGCGCCCATAGAGCCGATCGCGCGCACGATGGCGCGGCTGCGGCAACTCGGCTTTCACGTCATCCACACGCGGGAGG
>DASXLF010000249.1:0-3046 GCA_036496405.1 Steroidobacteraceae bacterium
ATCTGCGCGCCGACCTTACACGGGCGCTGTCCTGAGCGGCAGAGAGAACTCGACGCTCAAGCCACCCCGGGCATCATTGCGCGCACTCACGCTGCCCCCGTGCAATGCCGCCACGCGCGCGGTGATGGCAAGACCGATGCCATAGCCGCTCGAGTCGCGATCGCGCGCCTGGGCGACGCAGAAGAACGGCTCGAAAATCCGTTCCAGCAATTCCGGCGGCACCCCCGGACCCTGGTCGCGGATGCTCACCACGGCCTGTTGGTCGCGCTGTTCCACAGCCAGCTCGACCACGCCAGCATCGGGCGAGAAGCGAACCGCGTTGCGCAGCACGTTTTCGATGGCGCGATCGATCAGCTCGCGATCGCCATCGACCATCAGATTCGGCGAGGGCTCGAGGGTCAGCGTGATGGCCCGCGCATCGGCCTCGAGGCGCGAGTTCTCGAGCATGGTCTCCAGCAATTCCCCGAGGTTGACCGGCTCAGCCACCACGGCGCGCACCGGATCGTCCAGGCGCGAGAGACTCAGAATTTCGCCGATGAGTTCGTCGAGCCGTCCGGTCTCGCGCTCGATGCGATCGAACTCCTGCTCGAGATTGGCTTGCGGCCGGCGCGCCAGCCCCAATGCAATCTGCAGCCGGGCCAGTGGCGATCGCAGCTCGTGCGAGACATCGCGCAGCAGCTCGCGCTGGGATTCGAGCAATGCACGCAGGCGTTCGGCCATGACGTCGAAGTCCAGCGCCAGCATGGCCAGCTCGTCGCGCCGCCTGCCCATGAGACTCGATACGCGTACGTTCAGATCGCCATCGGCTATCGAACGGGTGGCGGCGCGCAGGTGGCGAATGGGATCGGAGAGATAGCGTGCCAGCAGGAAGCACACCACCGTGCTGACCAGCAAGGTGACGATCACGGCGACGATCGGCGTTTGCGTGGAACTCATGACGCCGAACGGGCCGCGTCGCGTTCGCAGCAGCGAAAGCGCGTAGATTTCATTATTGGAGGTGACCAGCTGTGACAGCCAGCGCACATCGCGGCTATCCGTCGGCGTCTCGGGAGTTCTTCCCGCCAGAGTGGCGCGCCCGAAGCGCGCGCGCAGGAAATCCGGGACGTGCCGTCCCAGCAGATCCGCGCCCTGGTGATCGAGTACGAACAGCCGGTCGGGCGCTACCCGCGCGGACTCGTGCGCAAGCCAGTCACGCAGTCCCGGAATGCCGCTCGTGGCCAGGACGCTCGAGGCCTCGCGGGCCAACTGGTCCTGGCGACCCTGCTCGTGCTCGACGCGCTGGTCGGCCAGCCACAGCGTTGCCATCACCGTAACGGTCAACACCAGCACCATCGCGGTCCAGAAGCTGAGGAAGATCCGCAGGTAGAGATTGCGCACGTTCGGTTCAGCCGCCCGCCAGCGTCAGCACGTAACCGGTGCGCCGCACGTTGACGATCGATACTTCATCGGCCACCGAGGCGAGCTTGCGGCGAATGTTGCTGATGTGCGTGTCGATGCTGCGGTCGTAGGGCGTGAGCCGGCGGCTGAGCACCTGGCGCGTGAGCTGCTCACGCGAGACCACGATGCCGGGCTGCTGCATCAGTACCTCGAGCACCCGGAATTCGGCGCCGGTCAGATTCACCGTGCGACCGCGGGCACTGGCGGTGCGACTGGAAAAATGCAGGCTCAGCGGACCAGCATCGAGGCGTTCGCGCCGCCCGGATTGGGGCTCGAGCAGCAGGCTTCGACGCAGGATGGCGCGCATGCGCGCCACCAGCTCGCGCGGATTGAAGGGCTTAGCCAGGTAGTCGTCGGCGCCTAATTCCAGGCCGACGACGCGATCGATGTCCTCGCCGCGCGCGGTCAGCATCAGCACCGGGGTGGTATTTTTCTGGCGCAGCATGCGCAGCACATCCAGACCCCCGAGCCGCGGCAGCATGACATCGAGCACGATCAGATCGAAGTGATGACGGTCGAGCGCGTACAGCGCTTCGTCGCCGTCGTGCACGGTCGTGACTTTGAATCCTTCCGGCGTCAGGTATTCCTCCAGCATGTGACAGAGTTCGCGGTCGTCGTCGACCAGCAGCACCGCCATGGGCGCTGAATGCGGTCCGGTGTCGCTGGCCGCATCGCTGGTGCCGCTGTTGGATTGCATGTCGCTATTGTCCCGGAGATCGCGGCGATATGCGTGCAGGCTTTACAATTCTTGGCCCCGTCATCGCCTGCCGACAGCCCGTGGCCGACCGCGGAACGATAGGAGGAATCCGAGTGTCTTAGCGGTCATTTGCACGTCCCGCGGCCGATGGCTGCGGGCATACTAGCGCAGCGCGATTGCCCGAGCAGGAGAGAGGAGCACTTGAATTTGCAGCGCCGTCGGCGCCGGCTGAAATGGCCGGGACTTCCGCTGCTGGCTGCGGTGCTGTGCTGCGCCGGCGGCGCGAAGGCCGCCGATCCGCAACCCTACACACTCAGCATCCAGGGGACCGGTATCAAGGAACTCGACAGCACCCTGCGCGCCAGTGCGCAGCTCGAGTCGCTGCGTACCAGCTCTCCGGTAGGCCCGTTCGCGCTGATCGGACGGGCGCAGCAGGATGTGGAACGGCTGGGGACGGTGCTTGATAGTTTTGGCTTCTACCGCCACAGCCTCAAGATCACGATCAACGGCCAGGCGTTCGACGATCCGGGCTTGCCGGAACTGATCGCGGCGTTGCCCAAGGATCATCCGGCCAAAGTGGACATCGCCATCGACCTCGGCCCGCTGTTTCATCTGCGGCGGGTCACGATCGACGGTGAGGTCAGTGCCAGTGCGCTTGCGGCCATGAAGCTCAGTAGCGGTGCTCCGGCGATCGCCGCCGACGTACTCGCGGCCCGCGAACGACTGCTGGTCACGTTGCAGGAAGAGGGCCACGCGCTCGCGAAAGTCGAGGAACCGGTCGCCTACGAGGATCCAGCGCCAGCGGTACTGGACGTGACGTTCAAGGTGGAAGCCGGGCCGGTACTGAACATCGGCGAAATTCATTTCACCGGCCTGAAGCGCATGCACGAGCCGTTCCTGCGAAAGCGCGTA
>DASXLF010000250.1:0-1583 GCA_036496405.1 Steroidobacteraceae bacterium
GCCGCTCGCGGTGCCGTCCACGATCACCATGTCCAGGCCGTTGTCCTGCATCGAGACCGGCGTGGTCAGTCCTGCCGTGATGGTGCCGAGTGCGGTGGCTACGCCGGAGGTCGAGTCGATGCTGTAGAGCGTATCGCCGCCCACCGCGTAGATGCCGCCGGTGGTGGCCTGGTGGATGCCGCGCACCGGCCCCTTCGGCAGCACGCCGAGCAACCGCAGCCCCGGCGTCGGGTAGTGCGCCATGTTGCGCGGCTCGTCCTGGCCGGATGTGCCGGTGTATTTGTTGCCGGTGGGGATCGGCTCGGGGAACAGGTTGAGGCAGCGCTGGGCTGCGGCAATCACGCTGCGCGCGGTGTATGCGCCGCCGGTGAGGGCGATGTTGGTCACGCCAGCACCATCACACGCGCCTGCGAAACTGCGGCCACCGCATCCCATGCCTGGAAGCCGGCCGGGATCGCATAAGTAAATGCGCTACCGCCAAAGTTCAGCGTGCTCTGTTCGCCAGCCGTGCCGGCTGCCGCGCCTGCAAACACGAAGAATGGCCCCGTCAGATAGGAGAAGGAAATCCCGCCGACCCCTGTCGCTGGGTTGTTGGCCACATTGTTGTTCCAGTTCCCGCCGACGCTGCGGCCCCAATACAGCGCATTGGTCAGGTCGACCGCAAAACTACCTGTCTGCCCATTATTCAAGCCCCCATTAGTGCTGCCCAGGCTAGTGGCGTTTCCCTGGATTGTCAGGGCATCCACGCGGCTATAAATCGTGTTTGCGGTGTTTGTGAACCCCGCTATTGCATACGCTGCATTGACCAGTCCTATACCGCACACTGGCCCAAATGGAGCATTGTGAGTGGCCTCGAAATAGAGCTTGCCGCTGGGTTTCGAGAGTGTGGATCGCACACTCCCGGCCGAGCCATTCCATCTCGCAGTGAGATCGCCATTGCTGAGCGTAATGTTGGCCGACTTATCGGCCGGATTGAGCGTCGTCATCAGACGCGCGCCGCCAGCACGGTGATGCCGAGATCGGCCAGCGTCGCGTCCTGCGCCGGGGCCACGATCTGCAGCACGTCGCCGACCGCCAGAGAGCCGCCAGCCCCCGCAAGTGTGGCAGAGGTATGCGAGGTCGAGGTGACGGTAACGGTGCCGAGCGCGGTCGTGGTGCCGCCGCTGATCTTGTTCACCGTGAATGCAGCGCCGGCCGTCGTCAGCGTGGTGTCATAGATAACGGTGCCGGCTAACGCTGACGGAACCGTGACGGCGAACGCCATCGGCACGTTGACCAGCGCCCCGGCCGCCGGCTTGCCGGAGAACGGGAACGAGATCGGCAGTTGCTGCACCTCAGCCGGCAGCTGCGCGTAGGTCGCGGTTCCGGTGATCGCAGAGAACGCCGGCGGTGGCGCGCCAGTGACCTGCAGTGTCCCGCCGGCTGCCGACAGGAAGCTGCCGAGCGCATTGACCGCCGGGCCGTTCCAGGCGACCGACAGCGTGCCGCTGGTGGTGATCGGGCCGCCGCTGATGCCGGCACCCGACGTCGCCACGGAGGATACACCGCCACCGGCAGGCCCGGCCGGACCGGAACTGCCCGCT
>DASXLF010000251.1:0-13796 GCA_036496405.1 Steroidobacteraceae bacterium
GATTTGCCGGCATTGGTGTAGCCGACTAGCGCCACCGCCGGAATCGGAATGGCGGCCCGCGCGCTGCGGCCGGTATCGCGCTGCTGTTTCAGCCGTTGCAGGCGGCGCGTAAGCGAACGCACCCGGGCGGCCAGCAGCCGGCGGTCGGTCTCCAGCTGCGTCTCGCCGGGACCGCGCAGACCGATGCCACCTTTCTGGCGCTCCAGGTGAGTCCAACCGCGCACCAGGCGGCTGGCCATGTGTCGCAGCTGCGCCAGTTCCACCTCGAGTTTGCCTTCGAAACTGCGCGCGCGCTGCGCGAAGATGTCGAGAATCAGCGCGTTGCGATCCAACACGCGCAAACCGCTCAGGTGTTCGAGATTGCGTTGCTGACTGGGAGAGAGCGGGTGATCGACCAGAATCAGTTCCGCCTGATGATCGCGTCCGGCCCCGGCGATTTCCTCGGCTTTGCCGCTGCCCACGAAATAGCGGGAATCCGGCCGCTCGCGCCGCCCGGTGATGGTAGCCACCGGTAGCGCACCGGCCGAGCGCGCCAGCTGTTCAAATTCCTCGAGATCCTCCGGCTTGACGGCACTGCCAAGCCCGACTCGCACAAGCACGGCGCGCTCGGTGGCGCGCGGGCGCTCAATCATGCGCTGCGTCCGCTGACCCGCATCACTCTGCCGCGGTCTCCGCTGTTGCCCCCTCTTCGACCGTCAGCCGCACCGCTCGCGCCGGCACCACGGTGGAGATCGCGTGCTTGTAGACCATCTGGCTAACGGTGTTCTTTAGCAACACCACGAATTGATCGAAGGAGTCGATCTGGCCCTGCAACTTGATCCCGTTAACGAGATAGATAGAGACTGGAACATGTTCCTTACGTAGCGCGTTCAGAAAGGGATCTTGTAAAGATTGGCCCTTGGCCATAGGTTTCTCCTTATTTTTCAACCGGCTCTGCTTGTAAATTACAGCTGCGCGAAATCGAGCGGGGGGACGGCTACGTCAGCACAACCCGGGGGATGCGACACATTACGAACGATTCTAACACCGCAAGCCGCAGCGGTCAGCGCCTCACACCGTAGAAATCTGCGCTGCCAGAGCCTCCAAAGCGCTGACAGAAGTGTCGCCAAGGAGCGTCAACTCGCGATCGCGGCGCATCCAGGTGAGCTGACGCTTGGCCAGCTGCGCAGTGGCGACGACCGCCGCCGCGGCCGCCGATTCAAGGCTCACCTCGCCGGCGCAGTGCGGCCACAGTTGCCGGTAGCCCACCGCGCGCATGGCAGCGTGACGCGGCGTGAGATCACCGCGCTGATAGAGCGCGCGCACTTCGGCCAGCAAGCCCGCACGCAGCATGGCATCGAAGCGATCCTGCAGGCGCTGGCGTAGCTGTTCACGTGAAGCGGGCCACAACGCGTAGCGCCGCCAGCGGTATTGCTGAGACGCCGCCGGCGCGCGGCTCTGCCAGTGCGAGATCGCCACGCCGGTGAGCCGATAGACCTCCAGCGCCCGCTGCAGCCGCTGCGTGTCCTGCGGCGCGATGCGCGCCGCCGAGGCGGCATCCACCGCGGCCAGTTGCGCATGTACCGCCGCCCAGCCTTGCACGGCCGCCAGCGCATCGATCTGCCGGCGAATCTCAGGCGATGCCTCCGGCAGCTCGGCCAGGCCATGGCGCAGCGCATGCAGATACAGCATGGTGCCGCCGACCAGTAACGGCAGGGCTCCGCGCGCGTGGATGGCGGCGATGGCGGCGCGCGCGTCGCGCACAAAATCGCCCGCCGAATAGTTCTGCGACGGATCGCGCACGTCGATCAGGTGATGCGGCACGCGCGCGCGCACGGAAAGCGACGGCTTCGCGGTGCCAATATCCATGCCGCGATAGACCTGTGCCGAATCGACGCTTACGATTTCCACCGGCAGACGCGCCGCCAGCAGCTGCACCAGCTGCAATGCGCACTGGCTCTTGCCGCTGCCCGTGGGCCCGGTCAGCACCACCAGCAGCGGCGCCGCCGCTGCCGCGGCCATCAACGCCCCCGCAGAAACAGCTGATCGATCTCGCGCAACGACAGCCGCATCCAGGTCGGCCTGCCGTGGTTGCACTGACTGGCGCGATCGGTCTGCTCCATCTGTCGCAGCAAGGCATCCATCTCGGCCAGGCTCAGCGCGCGTTGCCCGCGTATGGCCGTGCGGCAGGCAATACTGCCGAGGATGCGATGCGCGGCACCGTCAAAATGCGGCGCGCCGTCGCCGCCGGCGAGTTCACGGGCAATTTGCGCCAGCACGCTGCCGGGGTCATCGCGTGCCAGCAGCACCGGCACCCGCCGCACCACCAGGCTTTCGGGCCCGAAACGCTCCAGTTCGAAACCCAGCCGCTCGAGGTCGGTGTGTTCGGCCAGCAGCGCCTCCAGTTCATGTTCCGCCGCCGCCACGTGCAATGGTTCGAGCAGCAGCTGCGCGGCCGGCGTGCGCGATTCGTATTGGGACTTGAGCTGCTCGTACAACACGCGCTCGTGCGCCGCGTGGGTATCGATCACGATCAACCCGTCGCGGTTCTGCGCCAGGATATAGAGTCCGTGCAATTGTGCGATCGGTACGCCGAGCGGCTGTGACTCACGCTCGGGCTCGCTGGCTGCGAGCGCCTGCACGGCCGCGAAGCTGCTGCGCGCATAAGCGCGCGCGCCGGTGTCGGACGCGTACTCAAACCCGAACGCCCGGCTCTCCGGTGCCACGCCCGGCGTCGCCGGGGCACTCATCGGCCGGGTGTTCGCCAGCGCGGCCTCGACGCTGCGAAACACGCCATCGTGCAGGGTGCGGCTGTCGCGAAAGCGCAGTTCCAGCTTGGTCGGGTGCGCGTTGACATCGACCAGACGGGGATCGAGCGACAGGTACAGCACATAGCTGGGATGACGGCCGTGATAGAGCACGTCGCGAAAGCCCAGCCGCACGGCATTGCCGAGGACCCGATCGCGCACCGCCCGGCCGTTGACGAACCAGAATTGCAGATCCGCCTGCGCGCGCGCGGCCGTCGGCAGCCCGAGCCAGCCGCACAACATGCCGGGACCGGCGGCCTGGTCGATGCGCAGGGCGCGGCTGCGAAAGTCGGCACCCACGATGCGGTCCAGACGCCGTGCAATGTCCTCGAACTGATCCGCCGCCAGCAGATTCAATATCTCCCGGCCGTTATGGCGCAGGCGCACCGCCACCGAATTGGCGCCCAGGGCCAGACGCTCGACTTGCCGCAGGATGTGGCCGAATTCAGTGCCCGGCGAGCGCACGAACTTGCGGCGCGCGGGTACATTGAAGAACAGATCGCGCACTTCGATGCTGGTGCCCGGCGGATGTGCGGCGGGCTTGAGCGGCGCGGCAGCGCCGCCTTCGACCTCGAGTTCCCAGGCCTGCTCGCTGTCGGCGCGACGGGAGAGCACGCGCACGCGCGCCACCGATGCGATCGAGGGCAGTGCCTCGCCGCGGAATCCGAAGCTGGCAATGCCCTCCAGATCCTCGAGCGTTGCGATCTTGCTGGTGGCGTGACGTTGCAGCGCCAACGGCAATTCCTGGGCACTGAGACCGCAACCGTCATCGCGCACGCGGATCAGACCCAAACCCGCGCGCTCGATCTCGATGTCGATGCGGCGCGCACCGGCGTCGAGCGCATTCTCAAATAGTTCCTTGACCACCGAAGCCGGGCGTTCGATGACCTCGCCGGCGGCGATTTGATCAATCAGATTCGGAGGAAGGACCCGGATCGGCATGCCGGCCCCGTGACTGCAAAGTGGCGCAGTGTACACGCACGGGGGTCAGGAACGGCTCCGCGCGAGCGTCTCCGTGCCGGTGCTTTCGGCGGCGCGCAGGTGCGCGAACAGGCTGCCTTCGGGCGGGAACTTGCGGAAGTAGCCGCCGATGCCGCTGAAGATGGCAGCCGCCAGGCGCTGCTGTTGCGAGGGGGTGCGAAGCAGGCGCTCCTCGGCCGGATTGGAAATGTAGGCCGTCTCCACCAGCATCGACGGGATGAACGGCGACTTGAGCACCACGAATGCCGCCTGTTGCACCTCGTGCTTGCGCACCGCTCCAAAACCGTCGAGCGCATTCAACACGCGATCGGCCGCCTCGGAACTGGCGCCGATGTTCGCGCTCTGCGAGAGATTGAGCAGCACCGAGCGCAATTCGGGTTTTTGATCCCGCAATGACACCCCGCCCTTGAGATCGGCGGCATTCTGTTCATCGGCGAGAATCTTCGCCGCTTGGCTGGACGCTCCGCGTTCGGACAGGATGTAGACCGACGCCCCCGATACTTCGCGATCACGGATCGCATCGGCGTGAATGGAAACAAACATGTCCGCATGCGCCGCCTGTGCCCGCATGCGCCGTTCGACCAGATCGACGAATTGATCGCCATCGCGGGTCAGTACCGCGCGCATGCCGGGTTCGCGATCGATGCGCGCCGCCAGCGCCCGCGCGATGGCCAGCGTGACATCTTTCTCATGGGTGCCGCCCTGACCGGTGGCGCCCGGATCATCGCCTCCATGGCCGGCATCCACGGCAATAACCACGGGCCGTTCGACGCCGCTGGGAGCATGGGCGGCGTGCACCGCGACCGCGAGGGCCGGCTCGGGCGGGGCAGACGCCGTTGCGGATACCGTTTCGGTCGCGGACCGCCCGAGGCGCAGCTGCCAGCCGGTGCCCGGAAGCATCTGCTGCTGCAGTTGCCCCGGAGCATTCACATCCAGCACCAGCCGCAAACCCTGCGGGCCGGTGCGGCCCGAACGGATCGCCGTGACCGTGCTGCCCGCCGGTGCTGCGGGTAACGGCGCCAGGCGGCGTGTGTCCGACAGGTCGATGACCACGCGCTCGGGGGCATGCAGGCGAAACACGTGCGGGGCCACGCGTCCGGAGAATGAGAGCGTCAGTACTGTGGCCGCGGAATCGGATTGCAGCGTAATGCGCTGCAGTTGAGTGGCTCGGATCGCGTTATGGCTGCCGGCCCACGCCGCACTGCTCAGCAGCAGCGCGCACAGCAGTGCCAGCAGCGCTGGCATTCCCCTCCCCGGCTCCATTCGATCGCTCCATTCCTCGCTTATGGCGCCCGGAATGTAAGACGATTACGAGAGTAATTCAAGCTTATTAGTCAGATACGCCACTAAGCTCATCTCAGATATGGGCAGGCAGCAGCTGTTCGAGCTGCGCGTACCAGCTCCGGCCCGCGTCGCTCAGGGCCTGCAAAACGCCGCTGCGGCCCTCGCCCGCCGGCGTCAGATTGAGAGTCAGATCGGGTGCCGGCAAACCGGAACGCACATGTTCCGGCCATTCGACCAGCCACAACGTGCGGGCCGCGAAATAGTCTCGTAACCCCAGCTGCTCGAGCTCCCGCGGCTCACTTAGACGATAGCAGTCGACGTGTACGGCCACACCGGCTCGGACGCTATAGGTTTCGATCAGGGCGTAACTGGGGCTGCGCGCCGCCTCATCCACCCCCAGCGTGGCGAGCATCGCGGCCGCAAGCGTGGTCTTGCCGGCGCCGAGTTCGCCGGAAAGAAATAACAGCCGCGGACCAGGTAGCTCCCACGGGCAGGTCGCGGCCAGGGCCGTGCCGAGTCCGACCGTGTCGGCGGCGGTGGGCAGCAGCCACTTGCCGCTCAACGACTGACCCAGCGGCTCATGGCCTCGGCCAGTTCCAGCGCCAGGATGCCGCGACTGCGATCGCGCGCCAGCTCTTCGCCGGCGAGCGCGTGCGCGAATACCGCGGCGCGCGCCGCGCGCCACGGGTCCCGGCACTGCGCCAGAATGCCGGTTATCGCCCCGGTCAGCACATCGCCCATGCCAGGAGCTGCCATCGCGGGATTGCCGCGCTCGCAAATGCCGGGAATCTGGCCGTCGGTGCCGACCAAGGTGCCCGCGCCCTTGAGCACGATCACCGAGCCGGGGTGCCGCGCCTGCAACGCAGCCAGCGCGGCCATGCGATCGGACTGCACGATCGCGGCCGTACTACCCAGCAGTCGCGCCGCCTCACCCGGATGCGGCGTAAGTACTGAGCCAGCGGGCGCCGCGCGCCCGGAGCGCGCCAGCAGGTTCAGGGCGTCGGCATCGAGGACCAGCGGCTTGCCGGAACCCAGCACGCACTCGAGCATGTCATGGGCCCATGAATCCTGGCCCAACCCGGGGCCAATCGCCGCCACGTCCGCGGTTTTGAGCAGTGGCTCCAAGTCCTTGGCCGTGGTCACGGCATGCACGATCAGTTCAGGCCGGCCGGCCACTATGGCGATCGGATTCTGTGGCGCCGTGGCGATCGTCACCAGGCCGGCACCCACCCGCAGGCAGCTCTCGCCCGCCAGGCGCATGGCCCCGGGCATACCCGTGCCACCACCGACGATCAGCGCGCGCCCGAAATCGCCCTTGTTGGCATCGCGCCGGCGCGGCGGCAACGCCCGGCTGATTTCACTCTCGCTGATGCGTTCGAGCACCGGGCGAAAGCCACTCTCATCCGGTGGCGAGACCTCCAGATCATCGAACAGCAGCCGTCCCACATGGTCGGGACCCGCGCCGAGGAATAAGCCGGCCTTGTGAGCGACAAAGCTGATGGTGCAATCCGCGTTCACGGCCGCGCCCATCACCGCGCCGGTATCGGCGTTCAAGCCCGAGGGCAGGTCCAGGGAAAACACCGGCCGTTTGCAGGCATTGATGGCGTCGATGGCTTGCGCCATGGCCGCGCGCACCGGCTCGCGCAAGCCCGTCCCGAGCAAGGCATCGACGATGACGTCCACGTCCTCCAGCAGCGACACCTCGTAGGCAAGAATGCGGCCACCGCTGGCGCGAAATTCCTCGCAGGCGCGCTGGGCATCGCCCGTGAGCTGCGCCGGCGGGACAACCGCCAGTATGCACGCCGACAAGCCGGCCGCCTGCGCGAAGCGCGCCAGCACATAGCCGTCGCCGCCGTTGTTGCCGCCGCCGGTGGCGATGGCAACGCGCATTGCCGTGGGCCAGCGGCTGCGCAGGGCGCGCAGTGCCGACTCGGCGGCGCGTCGCATGAGCGTATACCCGGGCGTTCCCTGCGAAATCGCAAACGCGTCGAGCGCCCGCACCTGCGCGGCCGAATACAGCACACTGGCAGAAGACATGCGCCGATTATACTGGGCGCAGCGAGGCACCCATGCACCCGAGCTCCTCCGACGCGAATCCGCGCAATGCGATCCAGGCGGCAGCGCGCGCTCTGGGCTTCGACGCCATCGGTATCGCCGATGTAGAACTGAGCGACGACGAGCGCCATCTGGAGCATTGGCTGGCACGCGGCTGGCATGGACAGATGAACTACATGGCCCGGCACGGCCGCCGCCGCAGCCGGCCGCGCGAGCTGCTGCCAGGCACGCTGCGGGTGATCTCCGCCCGAATGAATTACTGGCCGGGCGATGCCGCTCCCGCAGCAGCGTTGCTCGCGCAGCCGGACATGGCGTACGTCTCCCGCTACGCGCTCGGCCGCGATTATCACAAGCTGATGCGCAAGGCACTGCGGGCACTGGCGGAAGCCATCGCCGATATTGCCGGACCGCACGGCTACCGCGTGTTCGCCGACAGCGCGCCGGTGCTGGAGAAAGCCCTGGGCCGCAATGCCGGCCTGGGATGGATCGGCAAGCACACCAACCTCATCGCCCGCGACGCCGGCTCCTGGTTCTTTCTCGGCGAAATCTTCACCGATCTGCCATTGCGGGTTGATACACCGGCGAGCGCCCACTGCGGCAGCTGCAGCGCCTGCATTCCGGCCTGTCCCACCGGCGCCATCGTCGCACCCTACCAGCTTGATGCCCGGCGTTGCATTTCCTACCTCACCATCGAACTCGAGGGTTCCATTCCCGAGGCGCTGCGCCCGGCTTTGGGCAATCGCATTTACGGTTGCGATGACTGTCAGCTGGTATGCCCCTGGAACAAGTTCGCGCGCGATGCCGCGCATCCTGACTTTCGCGTTCGCCACGGACTGGATGCGCCGCGCCTGGCCGAGCTGTTCGCCTGGAGCGCCGATCAGTTCGAGCAGCGCATGCGCGGCTCGGCCATCTACCGCATCGGCTTCATACGCTGGCTGCGCAATATCGCCGTGGCGCTGGGCAATGCTCCGGGCACCGCCTCGGTGCTGTCGGCGCTGCAGGCGCGGCGCGAAGATGCCTCGCCGCTGGTGCGCGAACACGTGCTATGGGCGCTCGAGGCCCATGCCCGGCGCTAGAGCCGGCCGGTGCGCAGGTTATCGATCAGCCGCGAGCGTCCCACGCGCGCGGCGGTCAACACGATCAGCTCGCTGGCGTCACTGTCCGGACTGGACAGATCCAATGCCGAGCGGATCGAGAAGTAATCCGGTCTGAGACCCGCCGCCTCGAGCGCGCGCCAACCCTGGCCTTCGATGGCCGCGTAATCCCGATTGCCGGTGGTAATTGCCGCCACCGCCGCGCACAGGGCCCGGTAGATGGCTGGCGCACGCGTGTGCTCTTCGGCGGTGAGATAACGATTGCGCGAACTCAGCGCCAGGCCATCGCTGCCGCGCACGGTCGGCGCGCCGATGACTTCCACCGGTATGGCCAGATCGAGTGTCATGCGGCGGATCAGCATGAACTGCTGGTAGTCCTTCTCCCCGAAGACCGCCACATCCGGAGCGACGATACCGAACAGCTTCGCCACCACGGTCGCCACGCCTTCGAAATGCCCTGGCCGGAA
Organism: Steroidobacteraceae bacterium; assembly: GCA_036496405.1. Taxonomy (GTDB): domain Bacteria; phylum Pseudomonadota; class Gammaproteobacteria; order Steroidobacterales; family Steroidobacteraceae; genus FEN-1191. The sequence goes on from DASXLF010000251.1 coordinate 8,668, forward strand.
TTGACCGCAGAGAATATCGGACAGACCGCGCACGCTTACGAGCGTCAGCTGACTGCCATCGCACGGATAGATCTCGGCCACGCTCGGCGTGAACAGCAGATCGCAACGCGCCTCGGTAAGCAGGCGTTCGTCCTCGAGCGGTGTGCGCGGATAGGAGGCGAAGTCCTCATTCGGACCGAACTGCAGCGGATTGACGAATACGCTGGCGAGCACCCGGTCGGCGCGGGCGCGGGCGGTCGACAGCAGGCTGATGTGCCCGGCATGCAGATTGCCCATGGTTGGCACGAACGCGACCCGCTGTCCGGCGGCGCGCCAGGCGCGCACATGCGCGCGCACCGCCTCGATGGTCGTGACGCTCTGCATATGAGGTGGCGGCTAGAAACAGTGTTCGGGGGCTGGATATTCCCCCGATTTCACGGCCTGAACGTAGCGCGCCGCGGCTTCCTGCGGCGAGGCGCTGCCGGCCATGAAGTTGCGCACAAAACGCGGTTTGCGGCCCGAAGTCAGATCGAGGATGTCGTACACCACCAATATCTGACCGTCGGTGTGCGGTCCGGCGCCGATGCCGATGACCGGCACCTTCACCGCCTGCGAAATCGTGCGCCCGAGATCGGAAGGAATACATTCCAGCAGCACCATGTCGGCGCCCGCGGCCTCCAGCGCCAGAGCGTCCTTAAGCATGCGCTCGGCGGCTTCGGCCTCGCGTCCCTGGACGCGAAAACCGCCAGTCTTGTGCACCGACTGCGGCTTCAGGCCCAGATGTGCGCACACGGCGATGTCATGCCGTGCCAGAAATTCCACGATTTCGGTCTGGCCCTGGCCGCTTTCCAGCTTCACCATGCGCGCCCCGCCCTCCTGCATCAGTCGAACCGAGTTGGATAAGGCGAGCTCTTGGGACGGGTAGCTCATGAACGGCAGGTCGGCAATGAGGAACGGTCGGTGCAGCCCGCGTGCCACGGCGGCGCAGTGATACACCATATGATCCATGGTCACCGGCACGGTGGTGTCGTGTCCCTGGATGACCATGCCCAGGGAATCCCCGGCAAGAACCACATCGACTTCGGCCGCATCGAGCAGCACTGCAAAACTGGCATCGTAGGCGGTCAGGCAGGCAATCTTCTCGCCGCGCTCCTTCATGCGATCGAGCGTGCCGAGCGTCACCGGCGGACGATCGGAATCGCGCAGCTGCAGTTGCGTGTACATGGCCGGTCAGAATGAATGACTTGTCAACATGACGCAACACTACAGCGCCGCATGGCGCAGGGGGTTGTAGTACAACCGTCCCCGGCGCATGCGGCGGATCGCGGCCAGCAGCTCGCCAAAATCCGCCTCGCTGTTCACCGGATCGATGGCCGCGGCATTGACGATCAGCAATGGCGCCGCCTCGAACTCGTGAAAAAACCGGGCATAGGCGTCATTGAGCCGCTCAAGATAACGTCGGTCGATGAATTGCTCATAGGCTATGGCACGCCGGCCGATGCGCCCCAGCAGCACATCCACCGGCGCCTGCAGATAGATGACCAGGTCCGGTTTGGGCGCGTCGATCGCCAGCCGGGTATAGACCTGCTCGTACAGGCGGTACTCCTCATCCTCGAGCGTGGTGCGCGCAAACAAGCGGTCCTTGTCGATCAGGTAGTCTGCGATTCGCAGCGGCGCGAACAGATCGTGCTGCTGCAGCCCGGCGAGCTGTTGCGTGCGCTGGAACAGGAAGTACAACTGCGCCGCCAGTGCTCCCGCGCGCGGATTGCGATAAAAGCGCTCCAGGAAGGGGTTGTCGGCGGCGCGCTCCAGCACCAGTTCGGCACCCATGGTGGCCGCAAGCTTGACCGCGAGCGTGGTTTTGCCGACCCCGATCGGTCCTTCCAGCACAATGAAGCGGTGCTGCGGGTTCTCAGGCGTGGTGCTCATTGCGTATCGCCGTCCAGCCGCCAGATGCCGTTGGGACTGACCCGGGCGGCAAGTTCGGCGACCCGCCCACAGCCCGGCACCGGCAGCTCGGGCGCCACCTCGGCCAGAGGATACAGAACGAAATTGCGATTCACTATCCCGGGATGCGGCAGCTGCAATTCCGGCCCCTCCTGCCGCACTTGCGCGAACAGCAGCAGATCCAGATCGATACGGCGCGGACCCCAACGCTCGTGCGGCGCTGTGCGGCCGAGTTCGCGCTCGAGCGTGCGCAAGGCGCCGAAGAACTGTGAGGCCTGCCACTGTGTCAGCAGCCCGGCGGCAGCATTGATGAAATCCGGCTGCGTCACCGGCCCCATGGGAGTGGAGCGATACAGGCTCGAGCATCGCACCAGTCGTGTCTGCGGCAACTCCGCCAGCGCCTTCAGCGCCCGCCGCACCTGCGTCGCCGGCTCATCGAGATTGCTGCCCAGACCCACATAGGCCGGATACCACAGCATTCAAGCCGAACCGCGATAGCGTCGGCGACGGCGCCGGCGAGGCGCACCGGCAGCGGCGGCCGCAGAATCGCCCGGCGGAGCCGGACCACGAGGTTTTGCCAGTGTGTCGACCAGGGCCGGTCGCTGCTCGGGCGCGACCGCTTGCAATTGCGTCCACCAGGCGGCAATTTCGGCCGGTGCCAGGCCCAGCTGCGCACGCAGCATCAGCAGATCGAATGCCGAACGGAAGCGCGGCTGCTCGAGCAGGCGCAGCGCCCGCTTGCCGCGCGGCTGTTCCAGTCGCGGCTGTAGTCCGTACATCTCGCGCACACCCAGGGCCACGCGGCGCGGTATGGTCACACGCGTGGAGGCCGAGCGCAGGGCCCGATCGCAGGCCTCGACGATCGCGCCCAACTCGTGCCAGCGTTGCGGCGGCAAGGACTCGATGGCATGGGCGATCGGACCGTAGAGCAACAGCGCAAAGAGAAACGTCGGCGATACCGGCTTGTCTTCCGCGACCCGCGCGTCGGTATCGCGCAAGCCCCGGAGCAGCAGCTGCTCGACCAGGCCTCCCGGGTGAGTCGCCAGGTAACGTTCGACATCCGGAAACAGCACCTCGAGCAGCTGTCGCCGGCGCAGCACTTCCAGACTGCGCTCGCCGTGCCCGGTCAGGAACAGCTTGAGCGTCTCATCGAACAGACGCGCCGCGGGCACTCCGGTCAGCAGCGTACGCAACTGCGCTATGGGCGCCGCCGTGGACGGATCGAGCGTGAAGCCGAGCTTGGCTTCGAAGCGCGCGGCGCGCAGCATGCGCACTGGATCTTCCCGGTAGCGCGTTTCCGGATCACCGATCAATCGCAGGCGGTGCGCCGAGATGTCCTCGGCCCCGCCGACGTAATCCCACAGTGAGAAGTCAGCGATATTGTAATAGAGAGAATTGACCGTGAAGTCGCGCCGCCAGACATCCTCATCGACGCTGCCATAAATGTTGTCGCGTAACAGCCGTCCGTGCGTATCCAGCACGCGCTCGTGATCGATGCCGTTTAATTGCGCTTCATCATCGAACTCCGACTCCTCGTCGAGCTCGGGAGCCTCGCCCTCTTCCGAATCGGCCTGAGGCACCGGCTCCTCGCTGGGTAACGGGGCACTGGCGGCCCTGAAGGTCGCGACCTCGATGACTTCGCGGCCGAATACCACGTGCGCGAGCCGGAAGCGCCTTCCCACCAGTCGGGAGTTTCTGAACAGCTTGCGTACCTGGTCCGGCAAGGCGTTGGTGGCGACATCGAAGTCCTTGGGATGACGGCCGAGCATCACATCGCGCACGCAGCCGCCCACGAGAAAGGCCTGAAATCCGGCATCTTTCAACCGATAGAGGACTCGCAGTGCATTGCCGGAAATACTGGAGCGGGAGACGTTGTGATCGGCACGAGGAATGATGCGTGGCGCCGCGCCAATGGTGCTAGCCAGAAGGGTTTCGTTCAAATCGTCATTCCCGCTTGAGCAATCATAATGGTCGCCTATAATACCGCGCCTTTTCGACGCCTCCTGTTTTGACCGCTCCCTTCGTCTAGAGGCCTAGGACACGGCCCTCTCAAGGCTGGAACACGAGTTCGAATCTCGTAGGGAGCGCCATACAATCAATCGGTTAGGTGACGAAGAATAAGTCGGTACGGAAAGCATACGGAAAGGCGGGGCACATTCTGAAGAACGGATCGCAAGTTGGTCTGAGGCGCTTCGAGTTGTGGACGTAAAGTGGCTCTTTGATGGAGTGGGAGGCGCTCTCGCTATCGGACTCGCCGGCTGGATGTACGGCATGGTGCGAGATCGGCGCTCCCCGCACCCTGTTCCGACTCCCGTCGCGACCATGCCAGCCGATGATCCGGCGCGAGCGACTGGAATCACATTCGCCGAAGTGACGGGAACTATCGCCGCAGCACCGCCTTTGCAACGGGACGAGGTCGCTGACCGCTATAAGGGAATCGCCATCAATTGGGAAACCTCGTACCGAGACGCGACAAAACACGGTGACAAGGTGGCCATCGCGTTGGCCCCTAAAGGAGACCATCTATCTAGGGTCAAATGCGAAGTGCTCGCCGCTGAGTATCGAGCCTTGGGCGTCTTGCTGCCCGGTTCCCGGGTTAACGTGAAGGGTTTAATTGCGAAGGCCAATGTGATTGAGGTTTATATCGATGAACCGATCATTTCATTTCGGGGGCACACACCCGTCCCTGTGACACCGCCTAAACCAGCGCCGGCCCCTCAACTGCCTCTGGAAATCCCAAACCTCCAATCTGTTCCGGCCAACTTCGCGCCCAACGCTCTGCAGCAGATTGTATTGCGCGAAATGCTCCAACTGTATCCGTCGGAAATCACATTGCATGAAGCGCATCAAATTATGCAGTTAGCCGGATACGCGATAACGCCCGCGCACGCCGCGCGCGAATTGGAGTCTCTGATAACAGCTTCGATCCTTTCCTCTCGTGACGAAAGCACCATCTTCAAACTCACTTTGCCGGGGCGTGACTTTGCCTTGGCTATGGTCGATCGCGAGTTCCAGCGTGAGCAGTCACGTGAACGCCAAAAGAGCGGAGCGTCCGCGAGTCCAATGATGACTCCTCCGGCTGGTACTGAAGCTGATGCTGGCCCGCTGGAAGGCTCATCAATGCACGAACTTGATGGAGCGTTCGCTTCGACAGCCACCCAGGCTGCCATGAAAAGTTGGCTTCGTATAGCGCGAGAGCGTGT
>DASXLF010000252.1:0-1683 GCA_036496405.1 Steroidobacteraceae bacterium
ACCGCGTCCTACAGCCTTCCCCATCAGCAGTACTCGACGCAGGCCGCGGTGGACGCATTCAACCGCGCTCTGCTGACAAAACTGCAGCAACTGCCCAGCGTGCAGGCGGTGGGAATGACCTCGAACCTGCCCGGCGCCGGCAACGATAGCAACAGCGGCTTTGTTGCCGAAGGCTTCACGCCGCCCAAAGGCCAGGAACTGCAGACCGGATGGCCATCGCAGATTCTGGGCGACTACTTCCAGGCCGCCGGCATTCCGCTGATCCGTGGACGCGCATTTACCGAGGCCGATCGTGTGGATTCGCCCATGGTGGTGATCGTCAATCGCACTCTTGCCGAGCACTACTGGCCGGGTCAAGACCCCATCGGCAAGCGCATGCATATCGGAATCAAAGAGACGCCGCTGCCCTGGATGACAGTGGTGGGCGAGATCGGCGATATCAAGCAGGGCACCGCCGACGGGGTGACCAAGCCGCAGTTTTACGAGCCGCCGAGCCAGTTCAAGAATGCCCTGGGCATGTTTGCGCCTCCCGACATGTTGGTGGCCAGTGGAGGATCGATCGTGATGCGCAGCGCGATGGCGCCGGAGCAAATGGCGGATTCGCTGCGCGCCGTGGTTCGCTCCATCGATCCGCAGTTGCCGCTGACGCAGGTTCAATCCATGGATCGCGTGGTCGCCGAAGGCCAGGCACCGCACCGTTTCAATGCCGCGCTCATCTCCAGCTTCGCGGCGGCGGCCGTGCTTCTGGCGATACTCGGCATCTACAGCGTCATCGCATTTTCCGCGGCGCTGCGCACGCAGGAAATGGCCATCCGGCTGGCGCTGGGATCGCAGCGCTCCAACGTGATGCGGCTCATTCTCGTGTCCGGCGCAAAGCTTGGCCTGGCGGGGTGCATCATCGGCGCGGGTCTGGCGTTCTTTGCCACGCGCCTCTTGCGCTCCATGTTGTTCAACGTCGATCCTCTCGATCCCATCGTGCTGGTGCTGGCGGCGGTGTCGATCTTTGCGCTGGCACTGCTCGCGTCGCTGGTGCCTGCGCGGCGCGCGGCGGCTATAGAACCCATGCAGGCATTGAGGACGGAGTAGGAAAGTTGAAACAGGGACTAGGGACTAGTGAACAGGGAGGGAGGAGCCGATGATCGTTCAAGAATTGCGCTACGCGTTACGGCAGTTGCGCCGCGCGCCCAGCTTCACGCTGACGGCCGTGCTGACGCTCGCCCTGGGCATCGGCGCAAGTTCGGCCATCTTCTGCCTGATGGATGCGCATTGGCTCCATCCCATGCATGTTCCCCACATCGGCGAACTGGTTCGCTTGTTCGCGACGACGCCGGAGAACCCTGACGGCCTGTTTACATACCCGGAATACCAACAGGTCGCGCAACATGCCACTGCGCTGACGAGCGTGGTCGCGCTGGGCCGCCGCGGCAGCCTGATGCCGCGCGCAGATGGCACCACGGCTCTGCTGCTTACCAATGTCGTGTCCACCAACTTCTTTCAGGCGCTGGGTGTGAAGCCGGTCCTCGGCCGCGCCTTTACTTCCGCCGACAGCGCCACAATGCGTACCCATCCCGCCGTGCTGCTCGGCTACAGCTTCTGGAAACGCGAGTTTGCCGGCGATCCGAACATCATTGGCCGCAGGATCACACTCCAGCGGGGCAAGGATAATCGCAATGTGGTGGACGT
>DASXLF010000253.1:0-2346 GCA_036496405.1 Steroidobacteraceae bacterium
GTCCAAGCTGTTGATATTTCTTTATTCTTGGGTGCTAGCCCGACTTCGCCGATTCGACCACTTTTGAGGATCTAAGTATCTGAGATCGCTGGAGCCGACCCCCGTAGGTCGGCACTACAGCGGGGTAGGCGACGCAGCAGCGTCAGCGGTGATTTTCGGGGGTGGTTGGGCGGGCAGCTCCAGTTTCAGTTTGTTCAGCAAGAGGCGGAGTTCGGGTTCGGGCTCGGTATAGCGGGTGAGCACCAGCTCGCGGCCGTCGATGGTGGGCAGGTGCACGTCGATCATCTGCACGCCGGCAAACTTCTCCAGCACGCTGCGCGGCGTCAGCCCCGGCGCCAGCGCGTGCAGGCGCCGCGCCAGCGTGACGTGCAGGCAATAGGCCAAGAAGGCGATGAAGACGTGCGCCTCGATGCGCGCCTCGCGCTGGTGAAAGACCGGCCGGATCGCGAGGTCGCCTTTGAGGTTCTTGAACGCCTCCTCAACCGCCACCAGCAGCAGATAATGGTCCCACAGCTTGGCCGGATCCTCCTCGACCAGATTGGTGCGCAACAGACACCGGCCTTCGCGCGAGCGGGCTTGCCGCAGCTTGCTGCGATCGAGGCGGTAGCTAAATGTGGCGCTGTCTACGGCGATCTCGATCACGGCCAGGCGCCAGGCGGTGCGGGACTGATCGCGCGCGGCGCCGAGTTTCATCAGCAGCTCCTCGCGCGTCAGCTGCATGGTCGAGAGTTGCTTGAGCCGCGTCCACAGCCGCTTCAACTGGCGCCGCCGCATCGCCCGCTCTTTGGCAACACGGTCGCGGCTCTGGGCCAGGACGTAGAGCTCCCCCTGTTGCGGCAATAGCTTGACCTGCACACCGGGTCGCGCCTGTTGCCATGGCTGGGCGACCAGATGCTTCTGCAAACGCGTCAACCGACCCTTCGGCGTGCCCCACCAGGTAATGTACCGGCGGGTCGGCGGCGCGCATCTCGGCGAGCACCTCCTCGGTCGGCACGCCGCGGTCCATCAGCCAGACCCGACGCGCCTTGCCGTATTGGCGCTCGATGCGCTCGAGAAAACCCCGCAACGTCGTCTTGTCCGAGGTGTTGCCGGGCAGTACCTCGTAAGCCAGCGGTAGACCTTCGGGCGTCACCACCAGGGCAATGACGATCTGCACACAATCCGGCCGGTGGTCGCGCGAATACCCGAAGCGGCGCTTGTCGCCTTCCGGAAAGGGTGGATCGGCCTCGAAATAGGTGCTCGTCAAGTCGTAGAGCAGCACGTCGTAGCTGATATTGAACAGGTCTCGCCACCGTCCCGTCAAGTGATCAAAGACCGCCTGCTTGTGCACCAGCAGCCGGTCGTGACAGCGGTACAGCTTGTGGATTTCCGCCAGCCCGGCATCCTCGCCCAGCAGATCGGCGAGAGCGCTGCGCTGAAACCACTCACGGTGCAGCCGCCATTCGCTGCCCGGCGCCAGCAGGCGGTAGGCGACCAGCACGAACAGCACCTGATCCCAACGTGTCCCTTTGCGGCTCACTCCCAGCCGCTTCGACCAGAACTGATCGAGCTGCAGCTCGCGCCACAGCAGCAGCGCCAGCCAGCACGCGCCCCACTGCCGTGGCCGGTGCAGGCGCAATTCCCACAACCTGACGCCGACGATCGAGGCGTCGGCCAGCAGCCCCTCGACGCGGTCTTCCGGAAACAGCGACAGCGTCCGCGGCCGCGCGGCGCCATCCTCCAAAACTTCGATCGACCGCCGCCAAGCCAATTCCTGAGTATCGTTGATCTCACCCAGATAAAGCACGTGCCGCTGCACCACGCGCCCGCCGCCGACGCGTGTGTTCTCGACAACGCTCCAGTAGCGGTGTTGCTTGCCATCCTTCCGGCGGGCTTTGCAGCGCAAGAACATGATGGCCGCCAATTATCGGCACATTGGCGGCCGTGAGAATAGACTTGGTCGGCACTACAGCCGATTTTCGGCCTCCGGGCCCGCGCGACCCCTTGCCGCTCAATCACTTGCTCTGTGAAAATCGCGGAATGCTCGGTCGAATCGGCGAAGTCGGGCTAAGCCCCCGTGCGCGGCAAGCCTGCCGCCTGCGTCTCGAGCTCCTGTCGAACTACATCGGCGTTGCCGGCATGCCGGTGGAACCGCTCCGCCACCCATTCCTCCAGCCCAGTCAGCGTCCGCGGCCGACTCCGTCCCCGATACGCCACCCACCCGCCCTGCGCCAAGTAGCGGCGAACCGTCATGTGGCTGCAGCCCAATTCCCCCGCGATCCGTCGGACGCCCCACCCCAGCGCCTTCAGCCGCAGCATCGCCGTAACCTCCTCCGGCGCCTGCATCACCTCGCTCCGCGGTAATTC
>DASXLF010000254.1:0-8348 GCA_036496405.1 Steroidobacteraceae bacterium
GGCACTGCCGGCGCTGGCGATCAGGCTTATCTGCAACACGCGATTGAGGGCGTGCGCCGACTGAGCGGCAAGACTGTTACCGTCAGCTTTTGGGCGGTCGCGGGGGCCGGCACGCCAAGATTGGGCGTTAATCTTTTTCAGTGGTTCGGTTCGGGAGGCAGCCCGTCCGCTTTCGTCGCTGTAGCCGGACAAGCAGTAACACTTTCGACAACGTGGGCGCGATACACACTGACATTTGCCATACCGTCTACCGCCGGTAAGACAGTAGGCACTAATGGTGACGACGCGACTTGGCTGCGCATATGGCAGTCATCAGGCAGCACGAATAATACTTACGCAGGCGGCATTGGTGTGCAGAGCTTCGTTATGGCGCTCTGGGGCATCCAGCTGGAGATCGGCAGCGTGGCGACACCGCTGGAGAAGCTGGACCCACGGTATGATCTGGCCAACTGCCAGCGGTTCTATCAAGTCGGGCAAGTGGCGTTTGGCGGTAATTCTCCTACTGCGGGTGCGGGCGGCCAGTATGCCAGCGCCTATTTCGGCGTGGTTATGCGTGCGGCTCCAGCAGTCACAACGAGCCAGAACAATAGCGCCAACTTCACCATATCGGGCTGGTCAGGACTGGCTTCTAACTCAGGCGTTACACTGGCCGGAACTATCCCGGCATCTGGTGGTTACTCCATCAACGCTAACTTCATCGCCAGCGCTGACCTGTAGGACACCATGGCAGAATACCAACTCATCAACTCACCATTCCCTGGCATACGACAGAGCGTGTTGCGTGTCGCAGATCAGGCATACATCCCTGATGATCCAGCGAACCGTGACTGGGCTGAATACCAGCAATGGCTCGCGGACGGTGGCGTGCCCGATCCCGCACCCGATCCGATCGCTCCAGCACAGGAGGCATAGGCTATGCCGACATTAGATGCCGGAGAGCGCTAATTGAGGGCCGACATTTACTGGCAGAAGGAAAGTAGCAAAATGCCAACCTTTGCTGGAACCATGAACAGCGGTGTGCAGGCCAATCCGCAATGGGTGCTGGCGGACGGCAAGCCGTACTATTTCCTGGACCCGAAACAGTCACAGCGCCCGCACGCCGTCGGCTCGATCTCGGAGGGCAACCGGCAAGACTACGCGAGAGAAGTAGGGTGGCAGGGGCGGCGGCGTGGCCTGGGGCCAAGCGGCTGGATCTTCTGCGTGCCGCTCAACACCAGCACGTCGTGGAAAGTCACCACCGCCGATGACAGTGTGGAGGGCACCATCGCGTCACCGCCCACCGTCGCCAAGCCACCCGCCGGAACCAAGTAGATGGCCGACACCACGACGACCTATCTGGGCCTGGTTAAGCCCGAGCCTGGAGCATCTCGTGACACCTGGGGAACGAAACTCAACAACAACATGGACGTGCTCGACCAGATGGTCGCGTTCGCCATGCCGATCGGCTGTATCGTCGACTTCGCCGGACCGAACCCGCCCGCCGGCTGGCTGTTCTGTGATGGCAGGCTCATTTCGCGCACCACCTACTCCGCGCTGTTCGCGGTGCTCGGTACTTACTGGGGGTCGGGAGACGGATCTACGACGTTCGGGCTGCCAGGCACGCCAGGGCGCGCCACCGTGTGCGCGGGACAGGTCACCGACGAGAACAGCAACACCCTGACGTACACGTTCGCCGCCGCGGTCGGCGCGCTTAGCCGCAGCATTACCCAGGGCAACCTGCCCAACATCTCCGGCACCACCGACACCGTGGCGGCGCACGTCCATGGTGGCTCCAACCTGCCGAGCCACAACCACGGCCTGGACACCCAGGGCGCGCACAGCCACAGCACCGACGTCCAGGGCAGCCACGCGCACAGCGGCAATACCGACATCACGCCCAACCACACCCATAGCTACACCGCCTACCAGTACGGCAACGGCAACGTGTTCCAGCTGACCGCCAGTGGCGGCGAGCAGACCGGGCAGGTGAGCGGCAACACCGGCGCTGCCGGCACCCACGGCCACGCCGTCACCACCGACACCCAGGGCGCGCACGGCCACAACATCACCACCGCAGGCGCGCACAGCCACAACGTCAGCTATTCCGGCAACCTCGGGCTGACGATCAACCCGGACGGCTCGCACTATCACAGCATGTCGCTCGGGGGATCGGGCGACCTCCTCGACATCCAGAATCCGGTGATCGTGGTCACCAAGATCATCTACGCCGGCACCCAGGCGGCCACCGTCCTGCTCGATGCGCCCGTCACCGCCCGTCGCCGGCTGTCCTCGCCGCTGCGCGGCGGCATGCGGACGCTCAACTAATGCCGCGCGCGACCCAGGCGCCGCCGCCGGGGATCAGGCGCATGGCAACGGCGGAAGCCACGCCTGGAGCGTGGTTCGACTGCAACAACGTGCGCTTTCGCAATGGGCTGCTGCAGCCGATCGGTGGCAATGCGGCGTTTCCAAATGCCGTGTTCGACGGCCCGCCGCGCGACATCCTGACCTGGCACGACAACAGCTATGTGCGCTGGGGCGTGATTGGCACTGATACCAGCCTGTATGCGTTCAACTTCAGCACGCAGACGCTCTACGTCATCACGCCTGTCGGTGTGCCGGCGCTGGACGCTCCCGGCCCGCTTACCGGCTATGGCCTCGCCAATTACGGTGAGGCGGCATTTGGCACCGCACGCGACCCGGCGGACATCGGCGTGCAAGACGTGGCCGCGACCTATGGCGACAAGTGGTCGATGGACACCTGGGGGCAGGATCTGTTGATCGTGCCGACCCAGGACGGGCGGCTGTATCACTGGTCGCCCACCACACCCACCACGCTGCCCGCCATCGTCACCGCGGCCCCGATCAACAACCGGGGGGTCCAGGTCACCGACCAGCGCGCTGCGGTTCTCATCGGTGCTGGCGGCGATCCGCGCAGCATCGCCTGGAGCGACCAGGAGGACTACACGGTGTGGACGCCTGCCGTGGGCAATCTGGCCGGGCAGAAGAACCTGCAGACCCAGGCTTACGCGATGACCAGCATCAAGACCGCTGCGGGCATTCTCATCTTCACCGGCAACGACGTGCACATGATGAGTTATGTCGGGCCGCCGTACGCCTACGGCATCACCCAATTGGCAACCGGCTGCGGGCCGGCATCGTTGCGTGCGCCGGTGGCGATCGGCTCGACCGTCATCTGGCCCTCGACCCAGAGCTTCTGGACCTGGGCGGGCGCGGTGCAGCCGATGCCGTGCGATGTCGGCGACTGGTTTTTCTCGCTGCTGAGCCGCGGCTATATCGGCCGGCTGTTCGGTTCTCCGAATCCGACATTTTCGGAGATGTGGTGGGACTGGCCCGATGAAGGCAGCCAGGAATGCAACCGCTATGTCGCGGTGAATTACGCTGGCAGCATGTTGAACCAGATGGGCGCGATCGTGCCGAACCGGACGTGGACCATCGGGGTGCGGGCGCGCACCGGCGCCGATCCCACCGGCACCATGGATTTCCCCATTCTCGGCGGGCTGCTTGGTTCGGGTGGTGCATTATTTTTGCACGAGTACGGCTGGCTTGAGAATGGCGCGGACCGCGCGGCCACTGGGGAGATTTACGCCGAGAGCGGCGCAATCACCCTGGGCGAGGGCGACCAACGGTTCAACGTGACGCAGATCGTGCCGGACTACGCCAGCCAGTTCGCGGATATCCTGGGCTATTCGTTCGATGTCACCGAGCAGCCGATGAGCACTGCCGACGCCTACAACACCGGGCTCTACACGGTAGTACACGATGGCCTGATGGACGTGCGGTTCAGCGGGCGCTCGGTGCAGATGCGGGTGGAGGCGCTAAAGGATGGTGACTTTGCCGTTGGAAGAGTTCGTCTAGTCATGACGCCAGCGGGCAAGCGCTGATGGCAATCCGCAGCGCCCCGGCACCATTCATCGCGCCATACGACGGCGAGCTGAACCAGCGACTGGCCATCATCGCGCAGGCGATCTCGCAGAAGGCCGACATCACCACCGAGCCGGTGTATGCGGCCGTCATGCTCATCGCGCCGGACGGCAGCACCTGGCGGCTCAGCGTGGCCACCGGCGGTGCGCTGTCGACGGTGCAGGTGACGCGGCCATGACCGGCACGGACAAGCTGGCGCGGCTGCAGCGGGCGCTGGATTTCAATGGCCCGACCCATCGCATTTCCGATGTTGTGGACATGATCCGCGACGGCAAAGCCCAGCTATGGGAAAATGAGGGCGCGGTCACCATTACCGAGATTGTGGAATACCCGTTGTTCAAGACGGTGAACTTCTGGCTGTCGGCGGGTGAGCTGAAGCACTGCCTCGCACTCGAGCATGACGTGCTGCCGTGGGCCGTGGAGCAGGGCTGCACGGTGGCGACGGTGACCGGGCGGCCGGGCTGGGGCCGGCTCGGCGCGCGCACCGGCTGGCAGCCGTGGTGGCCCTCCTGGCGCAAGATACTGGTGAGGATGAACTGAGAGATGACCGGCGGCGGCGGCAAATCCTCGAGCAGTAGCTACAGCACGGGAACCACCAGCACCAACATCCCGGATTGGCTGACCAGCGCTTCGCAGGGCGCGGTGCAGAACGCGCAGGCGATCGCCGCGACGCCCTACAGCCCCTACACCGGGCAGATCGTTGCCGACACGCCGGCCGACACCCAAGCGGCGTATCAGGCGGTCAGGAACATGCAGGGGCAATATGACCCCTCATATACCGCGGCGCAGAACGCCTGGGGCGGCGTGCTGGGCAATCTGCAAAGCCAGACCCCCGACCAGCAGAACGCGATGACCAATGCCCTGTATGGCAACTATGGTCAGAACGTCTTTAATCCGGCGGCCGGGCTGCTCGGCCAATACATGCAGCAAGGCCCGGCGACCGCGCAGCAGGTCGGCCAGAACGCCATGACGCTGATGTCGCCCTACGAGGCGGCGGTGATCAACCCGTCGTTGAAGCTGGCACAGCAGAGCCTGGCGCAGAACCTCGGTACCATCGGCAGCGCGGCCAACCAGGCCGGTGCGTTCGGTGGCGCACGCCAGGGCGTGATGGAGGGCACCGCGCAGTCACAGGCGGCGCTGGGCGAGGGCCAGATGGTGGGCAACCTGCTGAACCAGGGCTGGCAGACCGCGATGACGCCGGCGACCCAGGTGGCGTTGCAGGGCGGCCAGCAGGGCTACAACGCAGCGACTGGCCTCGCTGGCATGCTGGGCACCGGCTACCAGAACGCCCAGCAGCAGGCCGCCAACATGATGAACGTCAACACCGGGCTGGGCACCACGGCGGCGCAGCAGCTGCCGCAGATCGCCACCGCGCAGCAGGCGGCCGATCAGAAGAATGCCAGCCTCCTGCAGTCGATCGGAGCGGCGCAGCAGAACCAGCAGCAGACCGAGTTGAATGCGCAGATCGGGCAATACTGGCAGCAGCAGGAATACCCGTATCAGCAGGAGAGCGAGCTGCTGTCGGCGCTCAGCTCGGTGCCGTATTCCACGTCGGGCACCTACACGTCCTACGGCACCGACACCGGAAGTTCGAGCAAGAACACCGCGGCGGGCGTGATGGGCGGGGCAGCGACCGGGGCCAGCATCGGGGCGGCGTTCGGCGGCGTGGGCGCACCGATCGGCGCCGTGGCCGGCGGATTGCTTGGCGCTTTGTCCTGATGGCGAAACTATCTAGCTGGGGTGCGTCTCTATGAGCGACAGCACGAGCGGCGGCGGAGGTATGAATTGGAGCTGGCTCACCGACCCGATCTCCAAGCTGTTCGGCGGCAGTGGTGGCAGCACGCCGAGTTGGGGCACCGACCAAAGCACCAACGTGCAGGCGGCGCCGGGGATGGCGGCGGCGGGCTACCAGGTCGCGCCGGGCATTGTCGAGCAGACGCCGGGAGCGGCGGCGGCGGCGCAGACTGGCGGCTCCGGCTGGCAGGATAAGCTGGCCTCGGCGCTGAAGGGCGCGGGCGGCGGCAAGGACGTCAACACCTCGGGCAGCAACGTGAAGCAGGCGCAGGCGCAGCCGGGACAGGCGACCGGCGTTGGCCGCGGTGGGCAACCATCCTCGCTCGATCAGCTGGTGCAGCTGCTGCAGCAGCGCGCCAACGCGTATATGCCGGCGACCGCCACGAATCCCGGCCAGGTGCAGAGCCAGAAGCCGAGCACTGGCGGGCTTTTGGGCTTCTAGATGTCCGGCACCAACCCCGCACCGGACGACGACGCTCCCGACCCACAGGCGGCGGCAAATCTTGCCTGGTACAAGCAGCGCGAGAGCGGCGGCCAGAACATTCCGAACCGGCAAGGCCCTGGTGGCTCGCCGCTCAGCTCTGCCTCTGGTTATTACCAGTTTCTCGACAGCAGTTGGCGCGAGGCGGCCAAGATGGCGGGCATCGAGCCCAACCCGAAGCTGGGCGGGGGCGGCTACGGCCGCGCGATGGATTGGCCGGAGAACGTGCAGGATCAGGGCGCGGCGGCGTACTACAAAGCCTACGGCGGCAAGCCCTGGGCGGCGAGCGAGCCGGGAGCGAGGGGAAAGATGGCTGACACCAGCACACCGGACACCAGTGCCATCCTGAACACGCCGGTGATGGGGATCGACGACGACCAGGTGCGTCACATCGCCGGCCTGCTCGGGAATGTGGGCCAGCCGCGCGGCGACAACAGCAATCAGAGCTTCGTCTCGCGGCTCGGCGAGGCGTTCGGCGGCGGCGGCGGCAACCTGTCGGGCGCGGATCGCGAGAGCGCGGGCATCCGCTCGCTGATGAATTTCGGCATCGGCATGCTGGCCAACAGCGGCTACCACCCGGTGCGGACCACGATGGGCCAGGCGCTCGCCGCGGGGCTGTCGGGCGCGCAGGATTCGGAGATCGGCAGCCAGCAGATGCTGCTGGAGCAGCAGAAGACGCAGCGCGAGACGGTGAGCAAGGCGCTGGACATCCTGGGCGCGCAGCAGACCCGCAACATCGCGCAGCAGAAGATGCAGCTCGAGCTGCAGCGGCTGCGGGCGCTACAGGGGGTCTCGCCGTATAGCCCCACCCCACCGGCCGGGGATGATAAGACGTCCCCGCCAGCGCCCTCCCAGGGGCCGCCAGGGGGTGGCACGACACCGCCCGCTCCCGTGGACACCAAGCCGCCAGCGCCGCCTGCGCCACCCACGGCGCCACCTGTTGCGCCCGAAGGGACGCCAGGAACAGGCTTTGGCCCGATGGCGTTCGGCACCGCGCCACCCGGCGCCAAACTCGAGCCGCAGCCGCAGGGCAGCGCGTCCGCACCGATCACCACCGACGCCACGCCGCCGGTGCCCACGCCGGCCATGACGGCCGCGCAGGATGAAGCGAAACGCACGGGCAAGCCCGCGGTCATCCAGGGCAGCGACGGCCTGATGGTGACCCCGCAGGGCAACGTGACAACCGGGGCCGGCGGCGGCCTCGGCGGCAAGCGCGCGGACGCTGACGCCATCCTGAGCGGCATGCGCACCGCGGCCACCACGCAACCGCCAGGCCCCGTTGTGGCGGCAGCCGGTCCTGCGGCAGGCGGCGGGCCTTCGCCGGCTCCAGCCCCCGTCGCAGCGCCCGCAAGGAGCTATGGCAGCGGCGCGTTCGGCACCACGGTGATGCCGCCTACAGCCGTTGCTGCAGCGCCACCGGTTGCTGGCGCCCCACCGGTCGCCGGTGCTCCGGACACCAAGCCAGACACCAGGCCGGACAGCGCGCTGACGCTGCCGGAGTTCCTGACCCGGCACCGGACGCCGCTCTCCGCTGACGACCTCAAGAACACCGCGGTGCCGGTCGATCCGTCGCTGCTGGCGGCAAAGAACGCGGCGGACCAGAAGGCCGCTCAGGTTGGCATCGCTGCCAATAAGGCCTTTCAGCTAGGGGCCGATCCGAACAAGTCGATGTCTGACATCAACACCGCCAACGAGCAGGCGGCACACGCGGACCAGGCCTATGCCGCCGCAGTGCAGAAGGCGAATGCGGACACCATCGCCAATCGCATCAAGATGCAGCAGGACCGCGACACGCCGCTGGCCGCGGCACACGCCCAGGCGGTGGATCTGGCGGCCAAGAGCACCGAGGCGGAGAAGCAGCGGCAGGGCGAGTTGGACAAGATCAACGCCCAGGCCGGCGCGACGGTGACCACTGAGACGCTCAAAAAGGTCAACGACGACTCGTTCAATGCCAATGCTCGGCTGGACGATCTCGACCTGCTGCGCGGACTGTCGCGGAACCTGGGCAATCCGACGGTGCTGGGTAGTCTCAAGATCGGTGGCAAGTCACTTGCCGATATAATTAGCTCAACCGACCTGGGTCCAGATTGGCTGAAAACTCGGGCCGGCAACGTGCAGGCGTTTCAGGCCGGCGTCCTCAATACCGTCAGAT
>DASXLF010000255.1:0-3896 GCA_036496405.1 Steroidobacteraceae bacterium
CCGCAAATCGGCCTTGAAGTAGATGGTCACGCAGTCAGCGAAGCTGCCGCGCCCCGCCATGCCGATTCCCAGGCGCTGGCGCATGAAACTGTGAGCGCCGTCGGCCGCGACCAGGTAGCGCGCGCGCACCCTGCGCTCCAGTCCGCCATCGCGCGCGCGCAGCACCGCGGTGACTCCGGCATCGTCCTGCTCGAAGCTCACCATTTCGGTCCCATACTGGTGCTCGGCCCCGAGTTCGCGCGCCCGCTCGCGCAGCACCGGCTCGAGCCCGACCTGGGTGATGAACAGACGCGCGGTGGGACTCAATCCCTCCACCCCTTCATTGAAGGAGCGGTAGAAACAGGTCAGTTCCCGGCCGTTCAGGGTGTCGACGGCGATGATGGCGCCGTTCTGCACGAACTCGCGCTCGGCGGCCGCCTCCACCGCCTGTTGCAGGCCGACGCTTCGGAACACTTCCATGGTGCGCTGATGAAACGAGGCCGCCCGCGGGTGAATCGCGGTTCCCCGGTGCCGCTCGATCAACAGGTGGCGCACGCCGAGCGAACCCAGCAGCACCGAGGCGGTGAGTCCCACGAGGCTTCCTCCCACCACCAGTACCGGAAACTCCTGCTCGATCTCTGGCATTCGCTTCCCCCTGCGTTTCGGCACCGTACGTTCAGATTAGCGAACTGAAAATTGCATTGCCATTGTGGCCGCATCCGCATAAATTGCATCACGGCTGTTAGCGCTACCGCAGAGTGCGCCAAGCCGATGGCGTGGCTCACAGGGGAATTATCATGCAGCGTCGCGATTTCACGAAGCTCACCGCATTCACGCTGGCCGCGGCTTCCTTGCCGCGTGCCTACGCACTGGAGACGACCAAGCCGGTGGGCTACGCGGCCGTCGGCTTAGGCACCATCTCGGATCTGTTCATGCGCGCCTGCGCCACCTCAAGCAAGGCCAAGATCACCGCCCTGGTGACTGGGGACGGCGATACCAAGGGCGCTCTCTACGCCGAGCGGTACGGCATACCGAAGAACTCCATTTACAGCTACGAGACCTTCGATCGCATCCGCGACAACCCGCAGGTCGAGGCGGTGTACATCGGTCTGCCCAACAGCATGCATCCCGAGTTCACCCTGCGTGCCGCCGCAGCCGGCAAGCACGTGCTGTGTGAGAAGCCTATGGCCATCTCCAGCCGCGAATGCCGCACCATGATCGCGGCCTGCCGCAAAGCCGGCGTGAAACTCATGATCGCCTACCGGGTGCAGTACGATCCCACCTGGAATCGGGCCATCGACATCATCCGCTCGGGCGCCATCGGTCAGATTCAATCCTTCCAGGGCGGCTTCTTGGGACAGGAGCCCGCCGGGGCCTGGCGGCTCAGTCGTAAGCTCGGCGGCGGCGGCGCCCTGCTCGACCTGGGCATCTATCCCTTGAACGCCATCCGTCACATCACCGGGGAGGAGCCCTCGGCGTTCACCGCCGTGGTGGCCACCCGCGACACCAGTGGCCGCTTTGCCGAAGTCGAACAGTCGTTGGAGTGGACCATGAAGTTTCCCTCCAACATCATCGCCTCCTGCGGTTGCTCATACGGTCAGGACGGCAACGGCTTTCTAAATATCTACGGCGACAAGGGCTACCTACAGATCAATCCCGGCTTCTACTACGATGGCGTGCATCTGATCGGGTTTGACGGATTTGTTCAGAACGTCGATGAAGTCGGAACCGGCAAGGCGCCGTTTCAGTTCGGCCTGGAGGCGGATCACTTCGCTGACTGTATTCGCAACAACCGCGAGCCCCTGTCGCCCGGCGAAGAAGGGCTGAAGGACATGCTGGCCATCGAGGCGATCTACCGCGCCGCGGGCACCCCGATCGCCTGAGCGCTGCCAAGCGGAAGTCACAGCATGTCCGATTCTCGAATGCCCGCTCTTCTGCAACGCCTGGTGTGCGTCGCCCTGCTCTGTCTGCCAGCGTACTTCGCCTGCGCGCATAACGCCGGTGAGCACATCGGCATCTTTGACGGACGCACCGACATCGGTGAGACGGTCGTACCGGGCCAGGTGCGCTTTGACGACGCAGCCGGGACCTACACCGTGACCGCGGCCGGCGAGAACATGTGGACCGACCACGATGCCTTCTACCTGTTATGGAAGAAAGTCTCCGGCGACTTTCAACTGACGGCCGACATCGCCTTCCCGCGCGCGCTGGGCCGCGCGCACCGCAAGGCCGTGTTGATGGTGCGGCAGGACTTGGATGCCGGCGCAGCGTATGCGGACGTGGCCATCCATGGCTCGGGCCTGAGCGCCCTGCAGTATCGGCGCGCCAAGGGCGTGAATACCCAGGACATCGAATTGAACATCGATTTTCCCAAGACCGCGCGCCTGGTGAAGCGCGGCGATGTGATCCGCATGTTTCTCAGTACGCACGGCGAACCGCTGCATCAGTCCGGCGCCGCGATCAAGCTGCACTTCGCCGGGCGGTACTATGTCGGCATCGGCCTGTGTTCGCACGACAAGGACAGCACCGAGACCGCGGTGTTCTCGCAAGTGGAACTGAAGAAGCCGGCACCTGTCGCCGGCGCACTGGAGCTGTTCAGCTCGGTGCAGACCATCCAGACCGAAGACAAGTTCCGGCGCGCCATGATGGTCCGGACCGTGACGGGCCGCATCGGCTCGGTGAACTGGTCGGCGGATGGCCAGAGCTTGTACTTCAACCAGGACGGCCGCCTGCAAAAGATGTCAGTGCTGGGAGGCAAGCCGGAGCTCATCAGCATCACGCCGCATCTGTGGTGCGATGACAATCACGGCCTGTCGCCCGACAATCGCCAACTCGCGGTGAGCTGCGCATCGTCTCCCGGGCGGCCAGCGTCGCTGTACACGCTGCCGGTGGCGGGCGGAGCCGCTAAACAGGTGACCCATGACGGCAGTGCCGAATTTCACGGCTGGTCGCCGGACGGCGCCAGCATCGCCTTCACCGGCATTCGCAACGGTCACAGTGATGTTTACGTGGTGCCGGCCCAGGGCGGCGAACCAAAGCGTCTGACCAGCACCGCCCACAATGACGGCGCCGACTTCGCAGCCGATGGTCATATTTATTTTACCTCCGACCGCTCGGGCTCAGCGCAGGTCTGGCGCATGAACGCCGATGGCACGCAGGCCACACCATTGACTCACGACCCCGGCAGCGACCGCTTCCCGCACGTGGCGGCCAACGGCAAGCAACTGGTGTATCTCAACGCGGGCAGCGGCAAGCTCGGCGATGCGACCTTGAAGATCCTGGATCTCGACAGTGGCCAGTCGCGCGTGCTGGTCGACCTGTACGGCGGTGACGGCAGCTTGAACGCGCCGTCCTGGTCGCCCGACAACCATCACTTGGCCTTCACCGCCTACGACCGGCTGCCGCGTACCGCCGACGGACCGGACTATGTGCTGGAAGCACCGAAGCCGGATATGCCGCTGAAGTAGCTCAGCAGGAGTACACAATGACCCAGAATGCAACGGCACGGACGAGGATCATGGCGAGCGCGGGGCTGCTGCTGGCCGGCGCGGCCGCCGCCGGCACCAGCGATCGGCCGCACATTATCAGCGTCTCGCACCTGAGCATTTACAGCTCGGAGGCCACCACCACCGAACGCTTCTTCGTGCATGACCTGGGCGCCTTCAAGGCCTCGGATCCGCAGAATCCGCAGGGGGTTCGCTACTACTTCAACCCGGTGCAATTCGTCGAAGTGCTGCCGCTGCCGGACGGCCCGCCATCGATCAATCGCTTCGATCACGCGGCGTTCAATGTCGCGAGTGCCGAGGACATGCGCCGCTATCTCGGCGCCCATGACATCGCTGTGCCAACCGCCATCAGCACCGGCAGCGATGGCAGCCGCTACTTCGAAGTCAGGGATCCGGAAGGCAACCGCATCC
>DASXLF010000256.1:0-7626 GCA_036496405.1 Steroidobacteraceae bacterium
GCCCTGAAGTCAGCCCCACGCCAGGCCGCGAGTCGTAAGCACAACTGAATGATGAATGTAGGTTCGGCTAGTTTTTGTTTTGGATTCGGTGTCCTATCGTGCAGCCACTGCATATCGCAGCTTGGAGCCGCACTTCGCGGATGTTTCGCCCGAAGGAATCCAGATGAGTATTCGATCTTTCCGAACAGTCGGCATCTTCGCTGTGGGCATGCTGGCCGCGTCGTACGGTGCCGCGCAGGACGCCGGCGCGAGGAGCGCGAGTCTGGTCGTCGCAGAGGACGTGGTGCCCCAGACTTTCGATCCCACGCAGTCTTCGCAGATTCGCACTTGGTACATGTGGCAGCTGGTGTACGAAGGCCTGGTGCGGGTCGACCTGTCCGGCAAGATCGCGCCGGTGCTGGCCAGCAAGTGGTCCGTCGATGCGGCGCAGACCAGCTATGAATTCACGCTGCGCGACGGCGTGAAGTTCTCCGATGGCACGCCAGTGTCTGCCGACGATGTGGTGTTCTCCTTCCAGCGCCTGGCCGAGCGCGGCCTACCCTATGCCAAGGACCGGTTCAAGTCGCTCGACTCGGTCATCAAGCTCGACGACCGGCGTGTCCGCTTCAAACTCAAGCAGCCGGACGCCGGATTCCTTCTCAACCTCGGTAGCCCGTTCGTGGTCGGCTCGGCGATCCTGAGCCAGAAGTGGGCACAGTCGCACGATCCAAGGCGCGAGATGATGGGCACGGGCCCATTCAAGATGGCTGCGTACATGCCCAACACCCAGTTGGTGCTCAAGCGCAACGACGACTACTGGAACAAGGAGGGCACCGCCAAGGTGGCCGACCTCACGATCCGCTACATGCCCGAGCAATCGGCGCAGATCGCCGCGCTCAAGTCCGGCCAGATCGACCTGATGTTCCCGAGCGCCGAGGGCAACCTGCAGCTCAAGGGCGACACCGCAGTCACCGTAGTGGGCGTGCCTTCCACGAATACCGTGCGACTGAACGTCAACAGCGGGCGCCCTCCCTTCGACAATCCCGACGTGCGACGCGCCATTTCGCTGGCCCTGAACCGCCCGGCGATCGTGCAGGCCGCCTTCCTTGGCGAGGCCGTGCCAAGTGCCCAGATGCCGCCGTCGTACACCTGGGTGCCGAAGATCGACGCCCTCAAGTACCACAAGCATGACGTGGCGCAGGCCAAGGCGTTGCTGGCGAAGGCCGGCCATCCCAAGGGCATCGACATCACATTGAACCACCTCACCGGCTGGGGAAGCTATCTGGACCGTTTCGCGGAACTGCTCAAGAGTCAGTTGGCCGAGGCCGACATCCGCGTCACCATCCAGGCCAACCCGAACGCCGTGTGGCTGGACAAGCAGAACAAGGCCGACTACGACATCATGGACAACGAATACGCCTTTCAGGCCGACCCGCTGTTCTACCTGATGCCGCGCCCCGGCCGGCAGGGGCCCACCCCGACCGAACTCGATGCCCTGATCACCAAGGCGCAAACCAGGCCCGCCGAGGAATACACGGCACAACTGGCAAAGGTGGCGGTGATGGAAGACGACCTGGCCTTCCCGGACATCGCCATCGTGGCTCGCAACGTCTCCGTGGCATATGGCCCCAAGGTCAAGTCGGCCAAGCCCGATCCCACCCTATCGCGCACATTCCTGGGCGGCGTCACGCTGAAATGAAATGACGCACCCGGTCCTCACGGTCAGGGGTCTGACCACACGCTTTCGTACTAGCTACGGGACGGTGACCGCCGTTGACGGCGTGTCGTTCACCGTCGGCCGTGGCGAGACGCTGGGGCTGGTCGGCGAGTCGGGCTCCGGCAAGAGCGTCACCGCCATGTCGGTGCTGCGGCTGGTGGCGCCGCCGGGTCGAATCGAAGCCGGCTCCGTCGAGCTGAACGGGGTCGACTTGCTGTCGCTGGACGAGGAACAAATGCGCCGGCAGCGCGGAAGGCGGGCCGGGCTGGTATTCCAGAATCCCATGACTGCGCTCAACCCGGTGTTCACTGTCGGCTGGCAGATGGGCGAGGTGCTGAAGGCGCACGGCCGCCATGATGACGGTGCTTCGGCCGTGCACGAGGCGCTGGCCGCGGTCGGCATGCCCGATCCGCCGCGGCAGGCTTCTTCCTATCCCCACCAGATGTCCGGTGGCATGCGTCAGCGTGTCGTGATCGCGATGGGCATGCTCAACAATCCGCAGTTGCTGATCGCCGACGAACCCACCACGGCGCTGGACGTGACCATCCAGGCCCAGGTGCTGGACCTGATGAAGAAACTGGCACGGGACCACGGCACAGCGCTGCTGCTGATCACGCACAACATGGGCGTGATCGCCAAGATGTGCGACCGCGTCGCCGTGATGTATGCCGGCGAGATCGTCGAGGAGGCGCCCGTCGATCAGCTATTCGCCAATTCACGCCATCCGTACACACGCGGCCTGCTGCGATCCATTCCGCGCATCGATCAGTCGCGCGGCCAGATTCCGACGCTGCCGGGTGCGCCGCCCGACATGAGCGCAGCGCCCTCGGGCTGCCGCTTTCGCGACCGCTGTTCTTTCGCGCAGGAGCGATGCAAGACCCATCCCGACCTGCTCACGGTCGGGCCCGGCCATTCCACGCGCTGCTGGGTCGCGCAGGACGGCACCTCGCTGGCCGACGCGCCCGCGCCCCGTCAGGAGCGCGCCCATGCCTTCTGAAAAAGCCACCCCCCTGCTGGAAGTGCAGGGCCTCGTCAAGCACTTCCACATCGCCGCCGGCGCCGGGCGCGCGGCCGGCACGCTGCGCGCCGTCGACGGTGTCTCGCTCACGCTCGCGCCCGGCGAAACACTGGGCGTGGTCGGCGAGTCCGGCTGCGGCAAGTCCACGCTGGCGCGGCTCATGGTCGGACTGCTGGAGCCGAATGCAGGCACGATCCGCATCAAGGGCGGCGACATCTGGGAAGCGGGAGCCGCCGGCCGCGAGCGCCGCCGCCATTTCCAGATGGTGTTCCAGAATCCGGCCAGTTCCATGAGTCCGCGGCGTACCGTCGGCGCCAGCGTGGCCGAGCCCCTGCGGGCACGTGGCATCCGCAACACCGACGATGAAGTAGCGCGGATGCTCGCCCTGGTCGGGCTCAACGCGAAGATGGCGGGCCGCATGCCGCACCAGATGTCGGGCGGCCAACAGCAGCGCGCGTCGATCGCTCGCGCGCTGATCGCCAATCCTTCGCTGGTGGTGCACGACGAGGCGGTGGCTTCGCTCGACGTCTCGCTCCAGGCGCAGATCCTCAACCTCCTGGTCGAGTTGCAGGAAAGGCTGGGGACGTCCTACGTTTTCATCAGCCACGACCTGGCGGCGGTGCAGGCCATCAGCCACCGGGTCGCCGTGATGTATCTCGGCGAGATCGTGGAAACGGCGACAGCCCGGGCATTCGCGAAGCAGCCCCTCCATCCTTATGCAATCGCGCTGCGCAATGCCACGCTGCTGCCCGATCCGGCGATCGAGCGCAACCGGCCCGACCTTGTCCTGCGCGGCGACGTGCCAAGCCCCATGAATCCGCCGTCCGGCTGCCGCTTCCGCACCCGCTGCCCGCTGGCCCATGCGCTGTGCGCCGTCGAGACGCCGGCGCTGCTCGACGTGGGAGGCGGCCATCTCGTTGCCTGCCATTTCCGTGATGCCCCAGAGCGGCTTGCGCACCGCTCGTCGAGAACGCCCCTCCCCCTTGCCAAGGCGGAGGTTCTCAAGTGATGAAGGCGATGTTGTCCCGGCTGGGCGCCGTGGTGGCCGTGCTGTTCGCGGTCTCGGTGCTGGTGTTCGGCTTGGGGACGGTGGTCCCTGGCGACCTGACGAGTGTGATTGTCGGTCAGGAGGGCGCGACCGCCGCCCAGTTCGAGGAAGTGCGCCACAACCTGGGCCTGGACCAGCCGCTACCGGTGCAGTACGCACGCTGGCTGGGACACGCGCTGCAGGGCGACTTCGGCACCTCGCCCATCACCGGGCGCAGCGTAGCGTCCGACCTGGCTCAGCAGATTCCGGTGTCGGTGGAACTGGCTGTGCTGTGCCTCATTCTCTCCACCGCGCTCGGCATGCCTGCCGGCATCCTGGCAGCAGTGCACGCGAACCGGCGGCTGGACGTGCTGATCCGCTCGCAGCTGCTGTTCGTCTTCTCGGTCCCGACCTTCGTGATCGGCATCCTGGTGCTGCTCGTGGGCTCGCACCTCGCGCCCGACCTATTCCGCATGTCATTCACGCCGTGGTCGCAGGACCCGGCTGCGCACATGCGCTCGATGGTCATGCCTCTGGCGACGATCACTCTGCCGATGACGGCGATGACGATGCAGATGACGCGCAGCGCCATGCTCGAAGTGCTCGGTGACCCGTTCATCGTGACGGCGCGCGCCATGGGCGTGCGCCTGCCGCGAATCCAGTATCTGCACGCCCTGCGCAACGCGCTACCGCCCATCATGACCTTCATCGGCTTCCAGTTCGGCGTGATGCTGGGCGGCCTCATCGTGGTGGAGCAGATCTTCAGCCTGCCCGGCCTCGGCCGAGGAATGCTGGAGGCGATCTCCATGCGCGATTACCCCATGGTGACGGCGACCACCATGGTATTTGCAGTGAGCTTCGTCGTCATCAATGCCGTGATCGACCTGCTGTATCCGGTGCTCGACCCTCGCCAGAGACCCCGATGACACTCCATCAAACCACCCCAGCAACCCCAGTCCACGCCGTGGCAGCGTCGCCTGCGCGCAAGCCCCGCAGGCAGGGATTTCTCGCCGACTTGCTGCGCCACAAGGGCGGATCCTTCGGCGTCACCGTGATGGCGCTGTTCATCCTGCTCGCGGTGTTCGGGCGCCTCGTCAGTTCCTATGACCCCAATGTCGGCGAACTCGCCAGCACCCTCTCCGGGCCAACGGCTCAGCACCTGCTCGGCACCGATGAACTGGGGCGCGACACCCTGAGCCGAGTGATCGACGGATCGCGCATCGCCGTGGTCGTGGCGCTGCTGTCGGTGGCTGTCGCCGCGGCCTGCGGCGTGGCCATCGGTATCGTCAGCGGCTATTTCGGCGGCAAGATCGACACGGTACTCAACCGCAGCCAGGACGTTCTATTCGCATTCCCGACCTTGCTGCTGGCGATCATCATCGTCGCCGTGTTGGGCCCGGGCCTGATCAATGCGGTGCTCGCCATCGCCATCGTCTACACCCCGCGGTTCGCGCGCATCGCCCGCGCCAGCGCCCTGAGCATCAAGACCTGCGAGTACCTGGAAGCCGCGCGACTGTCCGGAGTCAGCACGCCGTCCATCCTGCTGCGCCACATGCTGCCCAACGTGCTGCCTTCGGTGATCGTGCTGGCAGCCCTGAGCATGTCGACCGCGCAGCTCGCCTACGCATCGCTGAGCTTCCTGGGGCTGGGCGTGAGCCCGCCGCAGGCCGACTGGGGCAGCATGCTGTCCCGGGCGCGGGACTTCATCACGATCGCTCCCTGGCTGACCGTCTGGCCGATGGCGGCATTGGTGCTCCTGATGCTGGGATTCAACGTGCTCGGCGACGCGATCCGCGACGTCCTCGATCCGCGTCACAGCAGCAGTGTTCAGCCTGAGAAGCCCGTTTGACCATGAAGAAGATACAAGTCGTCCTGCATCCTCAGCGTCCGCCCGGCGTCGAGGCGTTCCTGCGCCAACTGCCTCAGATCGAACTCCATACCCCGTCCGATGAAGCTGGCGTGGAGCGTGCGCTCGACGCGGGCGCGGAGGTCCTAGCCACCTACACCTGGCGCGAGACATTCATGCGGCCGTCGCTGCGCTGGATCGCGGGCATGGGCGCCGGCTTCGAGCAGTACCCGCTGCAGCAGCTGGCATCACACGACGTGGTGCTGACCACCGCAGCCGGCGTTCACGCGGCCTGCGTCGCCGAGCACGCCTTCGCGCTGCTGCTGGCGCTGACGCGGCGTGTTGGCGAGGCGGTCCGCAACATGGGTGATCGCCGCTGGGAGGCACTGCCGGGCGAAGAGCTTGCCGGCAAGAAGCTCGCCATCGTCGGAATGGGCCGCATCGGCGAAGAAGTGGCGAGGCGGGCGCAGGCCTGGGGACTGCAAATCGCCGGCATCAAGCGCGACCCCAGCAAGTACAAGGGCTGCGTCACGCACATACGTGGCGCCGACCAGCTAGGCGCGGTTTGCGAATGGGCCGATATCCTGCTGCTCGCGGCACCCGCATCCGCCGACCGTCGTCCCATCGTGGGCGAGCGCGAGCTGCAGCGTCTGGGCGCCGGCTGGATCGTCAACGTGGGCCGCGGCAGTCTGATCGACGAGAACGCGCTCGTGCACGCGCTGACGGCGGGCGCGCTGCGCGGCGCCGGCCTCGACGTGACCGCGGTCGAACCGCTGCCGGCCGAGTCGCCGCTGTGGGGCCTGCCGAGCGTCGTCATCACCGCCCACAACGCCGGCGACAGCCCGAGCTACGCGCCGCGCTGGGGCGCGATCTTCCAGCACAACCTTGCGGCATTCGCCGGATCGAGCGACTGGGTCAATCGCATCGCGGCCGGGCCGGGAGGTGCGCTGTGAGCCGCAACTTCGTCATGCTCGCCTCCGACGACGCGCCGACCGAAGATTGGGCGAGGACCGTGGCCGCGGCCGCGCCCAGCCTGCGCGTGCAGATCGCACACGATCGCGCGCAGGCGCTGCGGCTCCTGCCCCAGGCCGACGCCGCCTTCGGCACTCTGGATGCGCAATTGCTCGCGCAAGCGGGAAAGCTGGCCTGGCTGCAAGCGCCACAGGCTGCGCCGCCTGCTGGCTACTTCTTTCCCGAACTGGTCGAACATCCCGTCCAGGTCACCAATTTCCGCGGCATCTACAACGACCATGTCGCCGTCCATGCGGTGGCAATGCTGCTTGCACTCGCGCGCGGTTTGCCGCGCTATATGCGCCAGCAGTCCCGCCGCGAGTGGATCCGGCATCTGGCGGACGAAGACGTGCTGCACCTCGCCGAGAGCACTGTGCTGGTCATCGGCGTCGGTGGCATCGGCGCAGAGATCGGACGGATGGTGGCCGCGTTCGGCGCCAAGGTGCTGGGCGTGGACACGCGCCGGTTCGATCCGCCCGAAGGCGTGCAGGCGATGTTCAAGCCCGAAGCGCTTGATGAGTTGCTGCCATCGGTGGACGCGGTCGTCCTGACCCTCCCCCACACGCCGCTCAGCGAAGGGCTCATCGATGCCCGGCGCCTCGCGCTCATGCGGCCGCATGGCCTGTTGGTCAATATCGGGCGCGGCGCGACAGTTCGCCTGGATGCCTTGGCCGATGCACTGCGGAGCCGGCGCTTGGGCGGCGCGGCGCTCGACGTGTTCGAGCGCGAACCCCTGCCCGCGGTACATCCGCTGTGGAACGAACCGCGGGCCCTGCTCACGCCCCACGTCGCCGTGGTGGGTCCGCACATCGTGGAACGCCGCCTTGCCGTCCTGTGCGACAACGCGCGGCGCTTCGCATCGGGCCGGCCACTGAACAACCTCGTAGACAAGGCCTCCTGGTACTAAGCATGCGAAATTTGGAAGCATCAGCCTTTGTTTTCGGGACGGACCTGCTGGGCGAGGGCTACGACGTGGTCCTGGACAACCTGCGTGAACGCGGCGGCCTGGACGGCGTTTCGCTCTCAGC
>DASXLF010000257.1:0-1575 GCA_036496405.1 Steroidobacteraceae bacterium
TGGGGAGTTTTCAAAGTTTGAGTACAGCGGCGAAAGTTCCGAGTAGCCTGTCACCTTCCGCCGGCACCAGGCTTCAATGGCTGCGCGTGGCGGCTGCGACGGTGTTTCTCGTCGCCGCCGTGATCACCTGGAACAGCGCGAGGAGCATGACCGGAGGCATGCCCATGCCCGGCGGCTGGGTGATGCCGATGATGTGGATGTCCATGCCGGGTCAGACTCCATGGGGCGCGGCGGGAATGTTCCTGCTGATATGGCAGGCCATGATGATCGCCATGATGCTTCCATCCAGTTGGCCCATGCTGGAGCTGTACCGGCGCGTCGCGGTCTCCGTCGGCGAGAAGCGGCCCGCGTTCGCGACCGTCCTGGCGGCCTCCGGATACTTCGCAGTGTGGATGGGATTCGGCGCAGTCGCGTTCGCGGTGGGATTGGCGCTTTCTTCCGCTGCGATGAGCTCGGCCGTGCTCAGCCGTGCAGCGCCCGCGGCAGCCGGCGCGGCATTGATCGTCGCGGGCGTGTATCAATGGTCGCCCTGGAAGCGCACCTGCCTGGCGCACTGCCGCTCTCCTCTGATGTTTCTGGGGCACGCGTTCCGCCCTGGGCTCAGAGGCGCGCTGCGCGTCGGTATCGCGCACGGGATCTTCTGCGCCGGCTGCTGCTGGGCGCTGATGGTGATTCAAATGATCCTGGGCGTGATGAACCTGAGCGTAATGCTGCTCATCGCGGCCATCATCGCCGTCGAAAAGCTGTGGACACGCGGGGTTTTCTTCGCCCGCATGGCCGGCGGCGCCGCGATCATCATCGGCGCCGTGTATCTGGCCGCCGCGCTTAAACCTTAAGGCGGCTAATTCGTAATCGTCAGCGATAGTGTCGTCGTTTGCGTGCTGGTACCGTTATTCCCGGTGATCGTCAGAGTCAATGGAGCGCTGGTGGCCAAGGCCGGCTTCAGCGTCGAGATCTTCAGCGTGGAGCTGCCGCCCGCCGTAACCGAGCTAGGCGTGAAGCTGGCGCTGACTTTCGACGGCAGAGCGGAGATGCTCAATGCGACGGAACTGCTGCCGCCGATCAGCGTCGTGTTCACCGTCACCGTGCCGCTGGAACCGCGCTTCACCGTGAGGGACGTAGGCGACACCGAAATTCCGAAGTCGGCCGCCGGAGTGACCGTCAGCGACACGGTGGTGGTGTGCGTTCCCGCATTGCCGCTGATGATGATGCTGTAAGGAGTCCCACCGCTCAACGGCGTACTCGAACCAGGGGTGATCGTCAGCGTCGTGCTGCCCGGTGCTGTCACCGAGCTTGCGGTAAGCGCGCAACTCGTACCCGCCGGGCATCCCGATACCGTCAGCGCAACGGCGCTGTTGAATCCGCCGATCGAGCCCACTGTGATGGTCGAAGTTTTAACTTGTCCCTGCGCCGCGCTCACAGACGACGGGCTGGCGGAGAGCGAGAAGTCCGGCGGCGGTTGCACCGTCACGCTGACACTGGTGCTGCGCGTGCCGGTAGAGCCATTGCCGCTGACTGTCACGTTGCTGGTTCCCGTCGGCGTCGTCGCGCCCGCTTTCACGGAGAGAGTGGCAG
>DASXLF010000258.1:0-1782 GCA_036496405.1 Steroidobacteraceae bacterium
AAAGAAGCGTGGAATGAGCCCGGCGGTGATGTCATCGGTGAGGCCGTAGAGTACGTAGCTGAGCGAACCCAGATCGTGCTCATGCGCGCCCGCATGCTTCTCGCCGTTCGTGTCGAAGTGCCCGTTGCTGATGACAGCGAACAGGTAAGGCTCGATGAGTGCGTGGCCCTGCGGCAATGTCGCCGCATTGGGCGCGAGCATCGGCCCGGTCCACCATGCATCCTGCCGCGATTGCTCTGCCGCGGCTGCCGCACTCGCCATAACGAGCAGCCCTGCCGTTGCCTGCCTCAACACCTGGGCGCCTTCCTCCGTCGATCCCCGCGCATGATCGTCGCTCCACTCCCGCAGTGCGCGCCATTTCCGGACCTGGCAGCGCACCGCGCAGCAAATGTGATTCAGTTCACATTCATGCTGTTGGTTAACTTTCCGTCACAAAGGTCAGCACGCCTGTAGCTGCGACGTTGTTAACGCCCAGCAGCCGGAAGTTCCGGCTGAATAGCGCCCACTCCAAACAGCCTTTCAGGAGCAGACACCATGTTGAAATCCATTCGTACCGCCGTGACCGCTGCGGTCGCTGCCGTGACGTTCATCGGCATTGCCAGCAATGCGCTGGCCGATGATACGAAGTGGCAGAAAGACCATCCGCGCCGCGAGCAGGTGAACAACCGTCTCGCGCATCAGAGCAAGCGCATCAACACCGAGCGCCGCGAAGGCGAGATCACCAAGGCGCAGGCGCAGAAGCTGCACGCCGAGGATCACGCGATCCGCCAGGAAGAGCGCACCATGGCGAGCACCAATGGCGGCCATATCACCAAGGCCGAACAGCGCGCGCTCAACCAGCAGGAGAACCAGGTCAGCAAGCAGATCGGCAAGTAAGGACCATTCCGCCGCATGATGTTGCGGCGGCCGGTCCATAGCCGAAGGGCGGGAGCGCTGCGCAGCGGGCTCCCGCCCTTTTCTGTCTCCGGCACGACCGACTGCACGCAGGCTTCAGGCGCGCAGCGAGAAGGGCGTGAAGTCGGTGTCGCGATCGTAGTAATCCTCCTGCTCGACGCGCTTCAGAAACCCGACGATCCAGTAGGTAGCAGGAGTCGCCAGCACCTCCCACGCCGACTTCAGCACGTACTGTGTCAGGCTCACGCTGATGAGCTCCGCGGCCGGCCACAATCCGGCGAAGGCGATGGTGTAGAACAGCGAGGAATCGACCAGCTCGCCGCAAAGCGTCGAGCCGATGGTGCGTGTCCACAGCCACCGCCCGTGGGTCAGCAGCTTCATCTTCGCCAGCACGTAGCTGTTGACGAATGAGCCGCACCAGAACGCCACCATCGAGCCGCCGGCGAT
The DNA here is from genome assembly GCA_036496405.1 of Steroidobacteraceae bacterium. GTDB lineage: Bacteria > Pseudomonadota > Gammaproteobacteria > Steroidobacterales > Steroidobacteraceae > FEN-1191. The sequence continues at coordinate 1,342 of DASXLF010000258.1, forward strand.
GCGCGGGGTGTTGCCGAACATTGCTTCAACGGCCGGCTGCTGCGGTCGCCAGAAATCCGCCGGCGGCAGCCGCACGATCACCACCGACATGAACGAGGCGAACGCGAGCGCCGCGAACCCGCTCCACACCACGCGCCGGTCGCGTGCGTAGCCGTAGACCTCAGTCAGGATGTCACCGAAAAAGTAGGAGATGGGGAAGAACAGCACGCCGGCCATGAAGGTAAGAGGTCCCCAGCCCGGCACGTGCACCGTGGCGACCTTGGCCGCACCGATGAGATTGGCGCACAGGACCACGCATACGTAGGCGCCGAGGATGAGGCCATACTAACGGTAGGTCTTCACCGCGCGCTCGGGAGCGCGCGGTGAAGGCGCAGCGCTCACGGCGGCAGTGCCGGCAGTACGGTTGCGGCAGCCTCGCCAAAGCCGATGCGTACGTGCGGC
>DASXLF010000259.1:0-1656 GCA_036496405.1 Steroidobacteraceae bacterium
TCTCGTTGGGTGGCGCCAGCCCTGCTCCGCGTGCGGCATAGGCAGGATACGCGCCCGTCATTTCCAGCGCTGCGAATGTGGCGACGGCCAGCACCAGTGCCGCCGCTGCCCCGGCTAAGGAACGAAGCGGCGGTCGCTCACCCGTCTCGGGCCATATCGCCAACAGGAAGAAGCCGAGTGCCGTCCCCATCAGTATCCCGCCGAAATGTGCGCCGATATCGACCTGTCCTCCACCATCGGTGACGGATGGAAGCAGCGCGGGAATGAGCAAGAACAGCGCGAAGCGGCGGATGCGGTTGGCATTGTCCGCGGCCTCCGCATGAAAGCTGAGGGTGAACAGCAGCGCGACCAGGCACATGATGGCGCCCGACGCGCCAACGCTCACGGTGTGCGCATCGTTCAGGCTGATCGAGCCGATGCTTCCCGCAATGGCACCGAGCGCAAAGGCCGCCGTAAGCCATGCGCGGCCCACCAGCCGCTCAAGCCGCCATCCGGCGATCGCAAGCACAATGAGATTGCCACCGATGTGGACGAGATTTGCATGCAGCAGCGACGCGGTCAGCAACCGCCACCACTCATGTCTGTCCGCGACAAGATATCGATCTACACCGCCAAGCGCGACCAATGACGGCAGGCCCAACGCAAAGGTGCGAGAGGGATGCACGCCGTAAAGCTGCTCGGCGTAGAAGATGGCAGCCAGGACCAGGCAGAGGACAATGGTGAGCACCGGCCACGCCGGGGTCCTTGCCTCAGCCCAAGCTCGTGGAGACGCATCGGCGGCCGCTAGCACCGGCGAGCCTGCGGCCAGCCGCTGCTTCTGTCGCAGGTCCCGTTTGCCGAAACTTGCTGTCGCGGGCATGGGTGAGTCGCTCGTCATGACCACTCTGGTCTGACACCGCCCGCTTAAAGTCGGGTGAAAATTCCAGCGTTAAATGCTTGGCTGTGGGCCGAAGCTACCGCCGGACGCCGCGGCCGGTAATGGCGTGCCAGACAAGCAGCACAATCACGGCGCCGATAATGGCGACCACCATCGATGTCAGATTGAAGTGCTGCATCGGGTCGGTATGGCCGAAATAGGAGAACAGCCAGCCGCCCACCACGGCGCCGATCAAGCCCAGCACGATATCCGTCAGGCAGCCTGAGCCGGTCCCCTTCACCACCTTGCTGGCGATGAACCCGCTGATCAGCCCCAGAACAATCCACCCCAGTATCGACATCGTCTGCATCCCTTTCGGCTCGCCCACAAGCTAGGGTACTAATCGGCAATCGGGCAAGCGCTTCAGGGCGGCGGTGGCGAACGGAATTCGCAACATGTGGCGTGTGCTTGGCCCCGGTCTCATCACCGGTGCAGCCGACGATGACCCGAGCGGCATCGCCACCTATAGCCAGGCGGGCGCGCAGTTCGGTTACGCGCTCACCTGGACGATGTTTCTCACCTTGCCATTCATGGTGGCGATCCAGATCATCAGCGCCTGCATCGGTTGGGGTACTGGCGAAGGATTATCCAGCAGCATCGGCAAGCGTTTACCACGCCCGGTGTTGCTTGGGCTGATTGCGCTGCTGGTTGTGGCTAACACCGCCAACATCACGGCCGATCTGGCAGCAATGGGCAATGCGCTGCGGCTGGTAATCGGCGGGCCGGCGGTCGTTTACGCC
>DASXLF010000260.1:0-2041 GCA_036496405.1 Steroidobacteraceae bacterium
GAAGAAACCGCCTGCGCGCAGAAGATCGTGACGGCGCTGGTGAAGCATGCATATCGCCGGCCCGCGACACCCGCCGACCAGACAGCCTTGATGGAGTTCTATCAAGCCGGCCGAGGCGAGGGCGGAACCTTTGACGATGGCATCGAGGCGGCGCTGCAGCGCCTGCTGGCGGATCCGGAATTCGTGTATCGCGGCGAAGCGGAACCGGCCGGGATCGCCGCCGGCAAGAGCTACCGCGTCAGCGATCTGGAGCTGGCCTCGCGGCTGTCATTCTTTCTGTGGAGCAGCGTTCCCGATGACGAGCTGATTGACCTGGCCGCGCAGGGAAAGCTGAAAGATACAGCCGTCATGGAGAAACAGGTCCGGCGCATGCTGGCCGATCCCAAGTCCGACGCGCTGATCCGCAACTTTACCGGGCAATGGCTGGGCGTGCGGTCGCTCAAGACCAGCGAGCCGGTGGTGAACCTGTTCCCGGATTTCGACGACAACCTGCGGGAGGCGTACCAGCGCGAGATCGAGCTGTTCTTCGGCAGCGTGGCGCATGAGGATCGCAGCATCCTGGACCTGTTGACGGCGGATTACACCTTCGTCAATGAGCGCCTGGCGAAAAACTACGGAATTCCCAACATCTATGGCCCGCAGTTCCGCCGCGTGACGCTGCCGCAGGAGCTCGACATGCGCCGCGGACTGCTGGGTAAAGGCGCGCTGCTGACGCTGACGTCGGCTGCATCGCGCACTTCGCCGGTTACCCGCGGCAAGTGGTTCCTGCAGACATTCCTGGGAGTCAGCCCGCCGGATCCGCCGCCAAACGTTCCGGCCGTCAAGGAAAAGCCGCTCGATTCCACCGGCAATGCGAAGGCGCCCACAATGCGCCAGACCATGGAATTGCATCACACCAATCCGGCCTGCGCGACGTGCCACAAGATTTTCGAGCCGATCGGGCTGGCGCTGGAAAACTTCGACGCCGTGGGCATGTGGCGCGTGCAGGACGAGGGTTCGCCCATCGATGCATCCGGCGTGCTGGTGGATGGAACCAAAGTCGATGGCGTCTCCAGCCTGCGTGAGACGCTGGTGCGTTATTCCGACCAGTTCGAACGCGTGGTCACTGAGAAATTGCTCACTTACGGGTTGGGCCGCGGCGTGGAATTCGAAGACATGCCGATGGTGCGCTCGATTGTGCGCGACTCGGCGGCCAGCAATTATAAGTTCTCGGCACTGGTGCTGGGCATCGTCAAGAGCCCGGCCTTCCAGATGAACTCGAAAGCCGCGGCGCCCAGCGCGGTAGCCGATAGCCGGCGCGCAAAAACAGCGCTTCAGTAGGATCCACAGGAGATATTGCTCATGTTCATCAACACTAAAAAGCACATGTCGCGTAGAACCATCTTGCGCGGAAGCGGCGCGGTGCTCGCGCTGCCTCTGCTGGACGCAATGATCCCGGCCTCGACGGCGCTGGCGCAGACCGCGGCGACGCCCAAGCCGCGCTTTGTCGGCTGCTTCGTGCCGCACGGCATGGCGCCGGGCTACTGGGTCCCCAGCACGGAAGGCCGTCTGGATGCGACGCTGCCGTTCAATTTCAAACCGCTGGAGCCGTTTCGCGACCGCACGGTGATTCTGAGCGGCCTGCATTCGCGCTCGGCTGAGCCGCCTCCCGGCGCGACGGGCGCCGATCACTGGGTGGCTGCGGCGTTCCTGTGCGCCAACAAGCCCAAGAAGACGGCGGGCGCGGATGTGTACGCAGGCACCACCATCGATCAGCTGATCGCGCAAAAAATCGGCGGCAATAACCTGATGCCGTCCATGCAGCTGGCAGTCGAAGATCCTGGCGCCAATTCGAGCAACTGCGGCGAAGGCTACAGCTGTACGTATACCAACACCATTTCATGGTCCTCGCCTACCGACCCCCTGCCCATGGAACTGAATCCGCAGGTGGTGTTCGAGCGCATGTTTGGCGATGGCGGTACGGTGGAGCAGCGCGCCGCGCGCCGCAAGCGCGACCGCAGCATTCTGGATTCGCTGACCGGCAGCTTGACCCGCCTGCGCA
>DASXLF010000261.1:0-8574 GCA_036496405.1 Steroidobacteraceae bacterium
CTCGCGTTCGGCCTGGAGCGGCTGGCGCGCCGCGCGGCCGGCGCCAATGTGTGCGGCTTCATCGTGCCGGACCTGCCGTTCGAGGAAAGCGAGGAACTACGTTCGGTGCTGGCGGCGCATCAGATCGCGCTGGTGCAGATGGTCACGCCAGTCACCGGCGGGGAACGGCTGGCGAAACTGGCGGCCGCCAGCCAGGGATTCGTGTACGCCGTAACCATGACCGGCACCACCGGCAAGAATGTGGCCTCGCCCGAGGATATTGCCGCCTATCTGGAGCGCGTGCGCTCGGCCGCCACGGTACCCGTGTGCGCCGGCTTCGGCATCCGCAATCGTGAACAGGTGGACAAACTGCGCGGCATGGTCGATGGGGTGATCGTCGGTTCGGCGCTGGTGGAAGTACTGGAGCGGGGCGAATCGGCGCGCGAATACCTCGCCGGATTGCGGCCACCGCGCCGATGATGCACGGCGCCGGCGCGCCCGCGCCGCGCCCGCCGCGACCGGCGCGCCTGTCGCTGCTGCTCGGCCTGCTCTCGACCGTCGGCGCATTCTCGATCGACGCTTTCTTTCCGGCGCTGCGCGCGATCGCGCACGAGTTTCACCTCTCCAGCCTGCAGGCCCAGCAGACGCTCACGGTCTACATGCTCGGTTATGCCGTGGCGTCGCTGTTTCACGGCTCGCTGTCGGATGCGCTCGGGCGCCGCCGGCCCATACTGGTGAGTCTGTGCGTGTACACCGTGGCCTCGGTGGGCTGCGCGGCCGCGCCCAATTTTACGACGCTGCTGTTGTTTCGCCTGTTGCAGGGACTGGTGGCTGGCGCCGGGCAGATCATCGGCCGCGCCATCGTGCGCGATCACTTTCACGGTGCCCAGGCGCAGCGCCTCATGAGCATGATCACCATGATCTTCGGGCTGGGACCGGCAGCCGCGCCCATCATCGGTGGCTGGGTGCATGCCTGGCTGGGATGGCGCGCGGTGTTCGGCAGCATGGCGGTGCTGGGGATGAGCCTGCTGGTATTTGCAGCCCGACGGCTGCCCGAGACCTATGCGCGCGATCGCCGTACGCCGCTGCGCATCGCGCGGCTGGCGCAGAACGATGCCGCGGTGCTCGGCAACGGTGAATTCCTGCGCCTGGCGCTGGCCAGCGGCCTGTGCTTCATTGCCCTGCACGTGTACGTGGGATCGGCGCCGGCGATCGTGCTCGATCACTGGGGCCTGGATGAGACCATGTTCGCGGCGCTGAACCTGCCCATCATCTGCGGCTACACCATCGGTGCGGTGATGTCCGGACGCCTGGCCGGCCGGCTGGCGCCGCAGCGGCAGGCGAACCGGGGCTTCCGGCTGCTGCTGGCCATCACGCTGCTAATGCTGGTGCTGCAATCGGTGTTTGCGGCGCCGCCCATCTACCTGCAGCAATTATTGCTGGCCGCCATGGGGCTGGGGTTGCAACTGATGTACCCGATAGTGACCCTGCGCATCCTGGACCTGTTTCCGGATGCGCGCGGCGCGGCGGCCTCGATGCAATCCTTCTTGAGCCTGCTGATCGCAACCGTCACCATGGGGCTGGTGGCCCCGATGCTGGCCTCTTCCATGCAACGCATCGCCTGGGCTTCAATGGCGGCCAGCGCTCTGGGCTGGTCGTTGTGGCAACTGGCGCAGCGTCACCGTGCGGCGCATTCAGCGAGGACGGCATGACCACGCTTACGGTCGATTCACGGTTCTGCGGACCGCCGGGCACCGCCAACGGCGGCTATGCCGCGGGCCTCATGGCGCAGCAGTCGGCCGAAAAAGTGCGCATCCGTCTGGAGCGGCCGATACCGGTGGACGTGCCGCTGGAGCTGGAACGCATCGACGGTGCCCTGACGCTGACGCACGCCGGGCTGGTGCTGGCGCGCGGCCACGCCGCGGACTTGGAACTAGACGTGCCCGCGGCGCCGAGTTATCTGCAGGCGCTCGAAGCGTCGCGGCATTTCCCGGGATTCAGCGAGCATCCGTGTCCGGGCTGCTTCGTGTGCGGCACCGAGCGCGCACGCGGGGATGGCCTGCGCATTTTCGCCGGCCGCTACGGCGATGATGAGCGGGTGGCGGCGCCGTGGGTGCCCGATGCCGAGCTGTCAGACGGCGCCGGCAAAGTGCGGCCTGAGTTCATGAGCGCGGTGCTCGATTGTCCGGGCGCGTTTGCGCGCGCCGGCGTGGTGCCCATGCTGCTGGGGGAATTCGCGGCCCATATTGACCGTTGCGTGCACGTGGATGAGCCGTGCGTGGTGATCGGCTGGCAGATCAGTCTGCGCGGCCGCAAATTTGAGGCTGGGACGGCGCTGTTCGATGAGGATCTGGAACTATGTGCCCGCGCCCGGGCCACCTGGATCGAACTCAAGCCCGCTCGGTAACCCGGATGTCACTGCGCTGCGACTGACTTGTCATCCGCAGCCCGCCTAGACTCTCCCAACGCAAGAGTCCAAACGGGGCGCGCGGCGCCCGAGGAGACGACATGGCAACATTGTGGGTGAACGGCGAGACCGGGCCGCAATTGCGCGAGTGGCTGCAGGGCGACTGGGCCATGTTGTTTTCGCACCCGATCGATTTTCAGTACCAGGGACTGGAAACCGATCGCTGGTTGTCCATACTGCGCGAAGAATTCTGCGCGCGGGAAGTGCGTCCGCTGGCCTGCGCGCGCGGCGCGCGCGAGCCGGATGCGGGCTGGACGAGTCAACTACTCGAGGATCACAGCCGCCTGCGGCTGGGCAGCAGCGACCTGGCGACACGCCGGTTGCGCGAGGACCTGACGGCTCTGTCGACACGCTTCGTGGTGATCGCGGACGAGTCATTGCAGCGGCGCGCGCTACTCAAGTACAGCGCCGGGCGCAACAGCGTCTCACCGCTCGATCTGCTGGCCTCCATCGACATGCTGCGGCGGCGCTCGCCGGCGCGCATCGCCGCCTAGCGGCGCGTGAACCACACCGCCAGCCACAGGCCGAGGCCGCCGGCGCCGAGCACGATTCCCAGCAGGTGCGGGTGCAGCCGCAACCCGAGCCAGAGTATGCCCCCCAGCATCACGACGCCGCCGATCGCGATGCGGTCGCTGCGCCGCTGCTGCGCGCTCCATTCCCGGCGCAGGCGATCGAGCTGCTGGGAGTCCACCGACATGCTCAGATTGCCGTCCTGGGCGCGCTCCACCAGCCGCTTGGTCAGCGGCGGCAGGGCCTTCAGAATCTCCAGGGCATCCGGCCAGCCGCGGCGCAGTTCGCGCAGCAGATTGCGCGGGCTCACGCGATCGCGCATCCAGTCGCGCAGCACCGGACTGGCGGTCTGCCAGATGTCGAGGTCGGGGTAGAGCTGGCGTCCCAGGCCTTCGACGTTGAACAGCGTCTTCTGCAGCAGCAGCAGTTGCGGCTGGATCTGGCCGTCGAAACGCCGCAGCGCCTCGAACAGGCGCAGCAGCACCAGTCCGAATGAGATTTCCTTGAGCGGGCGATCGAAGATCGGCTCGCAGATGGTGCGCACCGCCGAGGCCATTTCATCGATGCGTGTATGGGCGGGCACCCAGCCGGATTGCACATGCAGGGCGGCGACCCGGCGGTAATCGCGATTGAACACGGCCAGGAAGTTCTCGGCCAGATAGCTCTGGTCGCGCAGGTCGAGCGTGCCGATGATGCCGAAATCCACCGCCGCGTAGCGCGGCTGCGCCGGATTGTCCAGCAGCACGAAGATGTTGCCGGGATGCATGTCGGCATGAAAAAAGTTATGGCGGAATACCTGGGTGAAGAAGATCTGTACGCCGTTCTCCGCCAAGCGTCTGAAGTCGCATCCGAGTTCGCGCAGCCGGGCGATGTCGCCGATGGGTATCCCATGGATGCGCTCCATGACCATGACCTCGGCACGACAGAAGTCCCAGTAGACTTCCGGCACATACAGCAATGGCGATCCGGCGAAATTGCGCTTGAGCTGCGAGGCGTTGGCGGCTTCGCGCATGAGGTCGAGCTCGTCGAGTATGGTGTGCTCGTATTCGCGCACGATCTCGCGCGGCTTGAGTCGCCGGCTCTCGCTCCACCAGCGCTCGGCCATGCCGGCGATGGTGTACAGCACTTCGACATCGAGCGCGATCATGGCGCGCATGCCCGGGCGCAATACCTTGACGATGACTTCCCGTCCGTCGGGCAAGCGCGCGGCATGCACCTGCGCGATCGAGGCCGCCGCCAGCGGCACGGGATCGAAATCCTGCAGGCGCAGTTCCAGCGGCACGCCATAAGCGCGTTCGATCGCAGCCCGCGCCACCTCGCCCGGAAACGGCGGCACCTTGTCCTGCAGGCGCGCGAGTTCGTCGGCGATATCGGGTGGCAGCAGATCGCGCCGGGTGGATAGCGCCTGGCCAAACTTGACGAAGATCGGTCCCAGCTCCTCGAGCGCCAGGCGCAGGCGCTGCGCGCGCGTGAGTGACGAGCGGCGTTGAAACCAGGTCCAGGGCGAGATGAAATAGATGAAGCGCAGCGGCCGGTAAAGATGCGTCGCCACTACCAGGTCATCCAGTCGATGGCGCACCAGCACCCGCTGAATGCGGATCAACCGCCGCAGCACCCGCCACTGCATCAAGCCGACTCCCGGCCGCCGGTGGGGATGCCGGTGCGCTGCTCCAGCAGGCCGGTGCGCGCCTCGACGCGGTCGAGCTGCTCGCGCAGCTCATCGATGCCGCGCAGCACGTGCTCGGCCTCGGAGCGCGATACCAGGTCGCCCTGCTCGTGCGCCAGGTACTCGCTGAGGTTCTGCACACCGGTCCAAGTCGCGTCGCGGGTCCACGCCGCCAGCTCGCGCAGGCCGCGTATGAGCACGTGCGCGCCGCTGCGTCCGAGCGGGACCGCGGCCAGCGCCTCGAGGTCGGGCCGGAGCAATAGCGCCAGTTCGCGAAACTGCTGCGCAATCCCGGCATCGCCCTCGATGCGCACATCGCCGCGCTGGATCGGCGTTTGCGCCTCGCTGCCGGCGAGCGCGAGCAACGACAATGGCGCACCGCTGACCCGGGCGTCGGCGCACTCACCGGGCGCCAGGTCGACACGGCACAGGGTATGGCCGTTGGATTCCACGCTGACGGTCAAGGGCGTGCCCTGCACCTCGAGCGTGAGGCGGCGGCCGGCGAGCGCGGCCAGCAGTTCACGCGCGCGTGCAGACTCGCTGACGGCACGCGCGACCGCGGCCTCGAGAGCGCGATCGATCACGTGCGATAGCCGCGGTGTAATGCCACCACGCCGCCCATGAGGTTGTGGTAGCGGCAACCGGCCAACCCCGCGGATTGCATCATCGCCAGCAGAGTCTGCTGATCCGGATGCCGCCGGATCGATTCCGCCAGGTAGCGATAACTGCCGGCATCGCCGGCCACCAGCCGGCCGAGCCACGGCAGCACATTAAAGGAGTAGGTGTCGTACAGCCGGCTAAGGGCGGGAATCACGGGTTTGGAGAATTCCAGCACCAGCAGTTGGCCGGCGGGTTTGAGCACCCGCCGCATCGATGCCAGCGCGGCGGCCTTGTCGGTGACATTGCGCAGGCCGAAACCGATGGTCACGCAATCGAAGCTGCCGTCGGCGAATGGCAGGCGCTCGGCATCGGCCTGAACGTATTCGAGGCCGGTGGTCAGCGCGCGGTCGATCAAGCGGTCGCGGCCGTGTTCGAGCATGCGGCCGTTGATGTCGGCCAGCACCACGAGCCCGGAGCGGCCCACCTGGCGCGCCAGTCCGGCCGCGAGGTCGCCGGTGCCGCCGGCAATATCCAGCGCCTGCGCACCGGGTCGCAGTCCGGTCACGGACAGCGCGAATTGCTTCCACAACCGGTGCGCGCCGCCCGACATCAGATCGTTCATGAGGTCGTAGCGGTCGGCAACGGAGTCGAACACGCCTTTGACGCGCCGCGCCTTGTCGCCTCGGGCCACATCCTCAAAACCGAAATCAACGCTGTCCTGGCGATCCTGGGTCATAAGCCCTTCTATTATGTTGTCTGGCCCCGAACCGATTGTACGCAGTCGCGATAATTACGGCCGGAAGGGACTGATTCCGTCCTCTATCGGTAAGCGACTGTTGCGAGCTTGCCTACGCTTTTTTTCGTCATGGGTTAACCGAAAATGCTGGTAATTTGTAAACGTTTCGCACAGAATCCCGCCCCGGTTGTGGCCCAAAAGGCGCAACCGAGTGGGGGTCTTGTGAAGATTTGGCCGGGTGAAAATGCCCGGCCTTTCTTTTTTGCGAATCATGAAAATCCCATCGCCGCTGCGCACCATGCCGGCTAGCTGCCGGAACGCGCGGGAGAGCCCGCCCGCGCACGCCGGGCGAGGTATTCGGGCCACCAGGTCGAGTGCTGCGAGCCCAGCTCATACAGGTATTGCCAGGTGTACAGCCCGGTGTTGTGGCCGTCGTCGAATACCAACCGCACCGCGTAGTGCCCGATGGGTTCCACCGCCTTTATCAGCACGTTCTCTTTGCCCAGTACCAACAACGTTTCACCGCCATGGCCGCGTACCTCCGCCGACGGGGAGTGCACGCGCAGGTATTCGAATGCCAGTTCGAAGTGCGCGCCATCGGCAAAGCTCACCTCGAGCAAGCGCGAACGGGTGCGCAACTTGATTTCCGTGGCTTCGATAATGTCTGCGTTTTCGCTCATGAGCAGTGCTCGCATCCCGGCGGGTGATTTGTTATACAGAGGAATCAGATGAGCGGCGAGCCAGCCCCAGCGACCGATACATCGAACCCGGATTATTACCACCGCGTCGTTGATTGTCAGTGGGCGTGTCCCGCACACACCGATGTGCCGGAATATATCCGGCTCATCGCACAGGGCCGCTATACCGACGCCTACGTCCTCAATCGCGACTCCAACGTCTTTCCCGGCATACTCGGGCGCGTGTGCGACCGACCCTGCGAGCCCGCGTGCCGCCGCAGCCGCGTCGAGGACAAGCCGGTGGCGATCTGCCGCCTCAAGCGTGTGGCCGCGGATCTCAAGGGGGAACTGACCGGACGACTGCCGCGCGCGCCGGCGCAGTCGAATGGCAAGCGCATTGCCTGCATCGGCGCCGGTCCCGCTTCCCTGACCGTGGCCAACGACCTGGCACCGCTGGGTTACGAGGTCACTATCTTCGAACAGAACGCCGAACCCGGCGGGCTCATGCGCACCAACATCCCCTCGTTCCGGCTGCCGCAGGCGGTGCTGGATGAGGAAATCGGCATGATCCTCGACATGGGCGTCACCCTGAAGCTTGCGCATCCGGTCCGCAGTTTGCGCGCGCTGCTCGACGACGGCGGTTACGACGCCGTATTCATCGGCTCGGGCGCGCCGCGAGGCAAGGAATTGGAACTGCCGGGCCGGCATCAGTCCGACCGCATTTACATCGGCATCGACTGGCTGGAATCGGTGGCGTTCGCCCATGTCGGCTCGATCGGCGAGCGCGTGCTGATCATCGGTGTCGGCAACACCGCCATGGACTGCTGCCGCACTTCGCTGCGTCTCGGAGCGAAGAACGTCAAGGTCATGGCGCGCAAGCCGCGTGGCTTCTTCAAGGCCTCGGTGTGGGAACTCGAGGATGCCGAGGAGGAGTGCGTCGAGATCATCGTCAATCATGCGCCCAAGGCATTCGTGATCGAGCACGGGCGCCTCACCGGCATGCGCTTCGAGCGCATGGAATACCAGTTCCAGGACGGCGCCATCGTCGGCGAGCGGGTGCTCGAGGAAGTGCTGATCCCGTGCGACGACGTGATCCTCGCCATCGGCCAGGAAAATGCCTTCCCATGGATAGAGCGCGACCTGGGTGTGAGCTTCGACCGCGGCGACCGGCCGTTGCTCGACGCCAGCACCTTTCAGTCCACCCGGGCTGACGTTTTCTTCGGCGGCGATTCGGCGCAGGGACCTAAGAACATCATCTGGGCCGTGGAGCAGGGACACCAGGCGGCGCTGTCCATGCACCTGTTCTGTCACGGCGAATCCGTGAACGCGCGCCCCGAGAGCAGCATGAAGCTCTCGAGCCGCAAGATGGGCATGCACGAATGGTCGTACAAGAACGACTATGCGCCGCTGGAGCGGCGGCTGATGCCGCATGTATCCCTCAAGGAGCGATTCAAGAAGCTCAATATCGAAGTCGAACTCGGCTTCACGGCCGAGCAGGCGGCGCAGGAAGCCGCGCGCTGTCTCAACTGCGACGTGCAGACCGTATTCGAGGCCCGGTTGTGCATCGAATGCGATGCCTGCATCGATATCTGCCCGGTGGACTGCCTCACCATCACCGCGTCCGGCAGCGATGAGGAACTACGCACACGGCTGCGCGCGCCGGCGCTCGAGCCCACTCAGCCGCTGTTTCATTCGCTGCCGCTGGCGCAGACCGGGCGCGTGATGGTCAAGGACGAGAATCTGTGCGTGCACTGCGGTCTGTGCGCCGAGCGCTGTCCGACCGCGGCCTGGGACATGCAAAAGTCCACGATCCACTGGCCGCAGGCCGCCGATAAGGATCCGCCATGCCGCTCGCCAAAGCTCAAGACCGCGTAAACGACTTCGTCGTCAAGATCGCCACGGTCAATGGCACCGGCTCGGCCAGCGCCAATGGCCTGCT
>DASXLF010000262.1:0-4591 GCA_036496405.1 Steroidobacteraceae bacterium
TCAACTTCGAGGGGCAGGGTGGTGTCGCGGGCTTTGGCAAGGGTTCTGCCGATGTGCACCTGACAAGCGAGGGTGAGGCCACGCGACTGAAGTACGTTGCGCGTGCGCAAGTAGGAGGAAGGATCGCACAGGTCGGCTCACGGCTTATCGATGCGGCGGCCGGCAAGATCGCGGAGAGTTTCTTCAAGCGGTTCGAGGCGAATCTGGAGGCCAGCGTGGGCTGACCTTGCGCAAGAAGGGGACCGCGGTTGGGCAATGAGGGCCGCTTGGGCCGCGCGCCGCGCGGCCAGTTACTGTAACTGCCGGGGGCCAGGCCATGCCGGCGCGAGCCGGTGGCAAGGCGCCCTGCATGGCCTTGGCGGTCTCACCGTTCAGCAGCCCTGCGCCGACGCCTGCGAGCGTCATCGCCACGGCGAACAGCCCGTAGGGCACCCGACCGGTAGCGAGCATGGCCATCAGCGCATTGGCGACGGCGCTGATGCCCAGACCAAGGGATAGCATCGACCGTGCGGGCCACGCCATCCGGGCGCCCCAGCGGGGAACGAGAAACATCGGCAAGGCGAACGGCAGCTGGCCAAGCCTGCCACGATCGGCGCGAAGCCATAGGCATTCTGGAGATGGAGCGGCAAGTAGAAGATCATGACCTGCGCGCCTGCCGCATAGCCCACCATCGCGCACGCGGTGCCGACGAAGTGAGGCGAACGGAACACGGCGAAATCGACTAGGGGCCGCTCCTGGTGGCTCTCTACGACGACGAAGAGCGCCAACGGCGCGAGGCCGTCAAGAAAACGCGACAGGATTGGCGTGGACAGCCATCCGTGTGCATTGCCGTCGATCACGCCCCAGGTGAGGAAGAACAGGCCGGCACTGATCGTCGCGATGCCGGCGTAATCGAGTCGCTTGGCATCGGGATCGCGGGATTAGTGAGTACAAGTCGATCCAGCGCTATTGCGCATCGATGTTAGCAATGATAACATGTTGAATGGATGCACGATACTGGCACGTCAGTGGGTGCATCAAGTCGATCGATTCCGGTCGGGTCATCTTTGAATTTTCCGGCGCGTCGGCGCTGCTTGGAGGACTACATGACACCGCATATCTGGTTGATCTGCAAAGCTTTGACAAACTGGCTGCGCGGGCTGGACGATGTCCGGGACGGCAGATTACTCGGACTTGCGGGGAATCTTTCGACTGAGGAGGAGCATGCGCTTGTCATGGCCCGCATGGCGTTCGGAGCACAGCCTTGGCTATAGGCTGAGGACCAACCGAAGCGGAATGGTTTTGTCGCAGCAGGCCGACTGAGGCAACCCGCGTGGTTGCTGAGGACTCGATCCGTCACTTTCGACACCGAAAACAAATCGACCCCCTGTCGTACGCCATTTCTTGGCGACAGGCAGGACCCGGTCGTCTTGTGACCCCCCTCGGCAGGTATCAGCGTATCAGCCGTTTGGCTGCCAGCGCGCGTCATCGAATCGCGATCGCGCGCGTCCACCCTGCAGAGGCGCCACGGATCTATTGTGCGGAAAGCGGCTGATGTAGAAGCCAGTCGGCGGGAGCGCCTCCAGGTTACCCGAGGGCGGGCGAGCGCCGTCGGCGACTTCAGCGCTGTCGCGGATCGAGCGCGTCGCGCAGGCCGTCGCCCAGCAGGTTGAAGGACAGCACCAGCAGGAAGATCGACACTCCCGGCCAGACGCCCATCCAGGGCGCCTGGTCGACGTAGCTCCTTGCAGTGTTGAGCATGCTGCCCCAGCTTGGCGCCGGGGGCTGCTGCCCCAGCCCCAGAAAGGACAGGCTCGCCTCCGCGATCACCGCCGCAGCTATGGCCAGCGTGGCCTGCACGATCAGCGGTGCGGTCACGTTGGGCAGGATGTGGCGCCAGGCGATGCGAAATGGCGGGTTACCCACCGCGCGCGCCGCCTCGATGAAGTCTTCCACCTTCAGGTTGAGCACCTGCGCGCGGGTGAGTCGCACGAAGATGGGGGTGGCCGAGATGCCGATGGCGATCATCGCGTTGCTGAGGCTCGGCCCCAGGAAGGCCGCCAGCGCGATCGCCAGGATGAGGAAGGGGCAGGCCAGGAAGGCGTCCGTGATGCGCGAGATCAGCGCATCGGCGAAGCCGCCGAGAAAGCCCGCCGCCAGCCCGATCGGCACGCCCAGCAGCAGCGAGATCGAGACCGACACCATGCCCGCCAGCAGCGAGGCGCGGGTGCCCCAGATGACGCGCGAGAGCACGTCGCGTCCGACCTCGTCCGTGCCGAACCAGTGCTCGGCGCCGGGCGCCTGGCGGATCGCGCCCCAGCTCGTGGCGATCGGGTCCTGCGGCGCGATCCAGGGCGCGAACAGGGCCAGCACCACGAAGCCCAGCACCACCGCCAGGCCCGGCAGGGCACTGGGCCGGCGCTTCAGTCGCCGCCACGCGCGGCGCCACGGCCCGGCCTCGGAAGGCGGGGCAGGAACTGGCAGCGCAACGGCGGCAGGGTCCAGCATGTTCGACACGTCCGCCCTCACTGCCGCAGCCGCGGATTGACCGCGAAGTAGGCCAGGTCGGCCAGCAGGTTCAGCAGGATGTAGGCACTCGCAGTGACCAGCACGACACCCTGGACGACCTGGTAGTCGCGGTTGAAAACCGCGTCCACGATCAACTTGCCGAAGCCGGGGATGGTGAACACCTGCTCGGTCAGCACTGCACCCGAGAGCAGGGTGCCCAGTTCCAGCGCACCTAGCGTGATGACCGGCGTCAACGCATTGCGCAGCGCGTGCTTGAGCACCACCACCGGCTCAGCCAGGCCCTTGGCGCGCGCGGTGCGCACGTAGTCTGCCGCCAGCACTTGCAGCATCGCGCTGCGGGTATGGCGCATGAGCACCGCCGCGATCGCGTTGCCCAGCACGAAGGCCGGCATGATCATCGCGGCCAGGTTGGCGCCGAGGTCCTCGAAGGGGCTCACGTAGCCCGAGGCAGGAAGCCAGCCGAGCTGCACCGAGAACAGCAGGATCAACAGGATGCCCAGCCAGAAGTTGGGCGTGGAGATGCCCCACAGCGCGAAGCCGTTGGCCGCCCAGTCCCAGCCGGTGCCGCCCGCCACGGCCGAGACGATGCCGGCCGGGATGCCGATCAGCAGCGCGATGCCGAAGGCGAGCAGCGCCAGTTCCAGCGTGACCGGGAGCTTCTGCAGCACCAGGTCCAGCACCGGCTGGTGCGTGCGCAGCGACTCGCCCAGGTCGCCCCGCAGCACCCCGCCCATCCAGTAGGCATAGCGCACCGGCAGCGGCTTGTCGAGGTGGAGCTTTTGCTGGAGGTAGGCGATCACGGTCGGGTCCTGCTCCTCGCCCGCCAGCATCTTGGCCGGGTCGCCCGGCAGCAACTGCTGCAGGCCGAACACCAGCATCGACACAAACACCAGCGTCGGGACGATGGTGGCCAGGCGCTTGGCGAGGTACTCGAGCATCGAGGTGCGTTCAGGCGGGCCGGTTCAGGGCGCGAGCTTCAGTCCCGACACGCGCAAGAGGCCGTCGGGCACGTTGCGGATGCCGCTCAGCTTGGGGGTGTAAGCCCACAGCCAGTTGCGGTGGTAGAGGTAGATGATGGGGCGCTCCTTGAGCACCCGGGCGGCGATCTGCTCGTACACCTTGCGCCGGTCGGCCGGCTCGCGCAGCTCGCGCGACTGGGCCAGGAGCTTGTCGGTCTCGGCGTCGCAATAGCCCGCGTAGTTGAGCGGCTGCTTGCAACCATCGAAGCTGAAGACATTGCCGTCCGGGTCGGCGCGGCCACTCCAGGCCAGGAGGTAGCCCTCGAAGTTGCCCTTGTCGGCCATGTCGAGCGAGGTCGCGAATTCGGTGGACTGGATCTTCACGTCGAAGCCGGCCTCGCGCGCCATCGCCTGCACCACCAGCGCCAGCCGCTGCGCGTCCGAGGTGGTGGGCGTGACCAGGGTGAAGCTGGGGTTCGGCGCTCCGGCTTCCTTCAGGAGGGCCTTGGCGCGTGCCACGTCGCGCTTGGGAATCGGCACGTTCTTGGCGTAGTAGCCGTTGCTGGGCGCGACCCACTGGTTGCCCACGATTGCCTCGCGGTCCATCACCACCTGCGCCAGGCCCTGGCGGTCGAGCGAGAGCTCCAGCGCCTCGCGCACCCGCGCGTCGCGCCCGAGTGGGTTGGCCTTGGCCTGCTCGCTCTTGCCGATGTTGATGGTCAGGCCCTGGTAGCCGATCTCGGTGATGCGCGCGACCTTGAGCTTCTTCTCGGCCTCGATCTTGGCGATGTCGCTCGGCGCCACGCGCTCGATGAAGTCGAACTGCCCCGAGCGCAGGTTGGCCAGGCGCACGGAGGCGTCGGGGATCGGGGTGTAGATCACCTTGTCGAAGTGGATCGCGTCCTTGTTCCAGTAGCCGGCGTAGCGCTCGAGCACGATCTTGTCCTGTGCCACCCGCTCGACGAACTTGAAGGGCCCCGAGCACACCGGCTTGGTGCCGAACTTGTCGCCCTCGGCCTGCGCAGCCTTGGGCGAGACCATCATGCCGGCGCGGTCCGCCAATTGGGCCAAAAGCGGCGAGAAGGGCGCCGAGAGCTTGAGCTTCACCGTGTTCGCATCCACCT
>DASXLF010000263.1:0-1601 GCA_036496405.1 Steroidobacteraceae bacterium
GCGCATTGCCTCGCGTGAAATGTTCCCGGAAGCTGAGATGTTGCCTCATCTGATTTGCTCCCGACCGATTTTCATCGGCGGGGCTAATGATGAGGCGGATCAGCATGGCGGCGCGTGACGAGTTGGTGGCAGCGGTAGCAGACCGGTATGCGCGGGGAGACCGAGGCGAACGGGGTCGGATTCTGGACGAGTTTGCGGCGGTAACCGGCTATCACCGCAAGCATGCGATGCGTCTGTTGCGGGCTGGGCAGGTGAACCGGCGTGGGGGACCGCGGCCCGGCCGCCGGATTTACGATGAGGCTGTGCGCGAGGCGCTGATCGTGATTTGGGAGGCATCCGACCGGATCTGTGGCAAACGGCTTCGGCCGCTGCTGCCGATCCTGGTCGAGGCCATGGAGCGACACGGCCATGTCCAGCTGGCGCCGGAGGTGCGCGCCAGATTACTGACGATGAGCGCGGCGACGATCGATCGGGCATTGCGGGATATCCGGCGGCAAGCGGGAACGGCAACGCGCCGCCGGTCGGCTCCTTCGGCGGCGATCAGGCGCAGCGTGCCGGTGCGCACGTTTGCTGACTGGGACGATCCGCCGCCCGGATTTGTCGAGGCGGATCTGGTGGCGCATAGCGGGCCCGTTGCGAGGGGCAGCTTCGTGCAAACGTTGGTGCTGACCGACATCGCCACGGGTTGGACGGAGTGCGCGCCGCTGCTGGTACGCGAACAGCGGCTGCTGACGGAGGTACTCGGCGAAATACGCAAGCTGCTGCCCTTCCCGCTGCTCGGGCTAGACACCGACAACGACAGTGTGTTCATGAACGAAACCGTTCGGGATTATTGCCAGCAGGGCGGGATCGAGTTCACACGCTGCCGTCCTTATCGCAAGAACGACCAGGCTTGGGTGGAGCAGAAGAATGGCGCGGTCGTGCGCCGCACGATCGGCTATCGGCGTTTCGAGGGCCTGGCAGCCGCGGCGGCGCTGGCGCGCTTGTATGCGGCGATGCGGCTGTTCGTGAATTTCTTCCAACCCTCGTTCAAGCTGGCCGCCAAGGTGCGTGACGGGGCACTGGTCAGGAAGCGCTACCACCCCGCGGCGACACCCTGTCAACGGCTGATGGCGGACCCACGGACCAGCGAGGCGGTGCGACGCCGAGTGCAAGAGCTGCGGGCCATATTGGACCCAGTTCGCCTGCTGAAGGAGATCCGTGCGGTCCAGCAGCAGCTCGTTGAGATCGCAGATAGGCCCGTCCTCGGCGAAACCGCGAAACCCACCCCGCCGACATTGGAGCAATTCCTCTCAGGGCTGCGCATGGCATGGCGGGAAGGTGAGGTACGCCCGACCAGCGTAGCAAAGGCGAAGCCCAAGCGATCGCGGCGGCGGCCGGATCCATTTGCGGCAGTTACGGCCGAGTTGAGAGGATGGTTTGAGGCCGAACCGTGGCATACATCGCGCGAGCTATTGGAGCGGTTGCAGGCTGAGCGTCCCGGTGTCTACCCGGACGGGCAGCTGCGGACATTGCAGCGTCGCCTGAAGGAGTGGCGCCGAGAAGCCGCGCACCGAATGGTGTTCGGAACCATGACTCCCAATCCTGGTGTTGCGCCTGGG
>DASXLF010000264.1:0-1921 GCA_036496405.1 Steroidobacteraceae bacterium
GATCGCAGCGTGCAGGAGATCTATGCGCTCGACCTGGCAACCAAATGATCATCAGTGACAGCGATCCATGTTTCTAACCCATGATCTCTGAAACGCGGCGTTGGCGAGTTCGCGTCACTTGACGCACCAGGCATTCTCAAGGGACCTTCATGCAATTCGTTTTCCCAAGTGCTCACTCGTAGCGCAGCGCCACTGACGGATCCACGCGCATGGCCCTGCGCGCGGGCAGATAG
This sequence comes from Steroidobacteraceae bacterium, assembly GCA_036496405.1. Lineage (GTDB taxonomy): Bacteria > Pseudomonadota > Gammaproteobacteria > Steroidobacterales > Steroidobacteraceae > FEN-1191. The sequence goes on from DASXLF010000264.1 coordinate 234, forward strand.
CACGCCGACAGCGCAATCACCGCCAGTCCCACCGCTACAGCCGCCATGGTGGCCGGATCGTTTGCCCCGATGCCATAAAGCAGAGGAGCCAGGAGCCGTGCCGCAGCCAGGGCCACGCAAAGCCCGATCGCAAGCCCGATGCCGATCAGCCGCAATCCCTGACCCATTACCAGCTTCAGTACATCGCCACGCCGCGCCCCTAGCGCCATTCGTAGCCCGATCTCGTGGGTTCGCTGCGACACCACGTACGCAATCACTCCGAAGAGTCCGATCGTGGTCATCACCACGGCCAGGATCCCCGATACACCCAGCAGCCATCCGGTCGTCCGCGCCGGAAACAGCGGGAAGGCCATGAACTCACCGATGGTCTGCACCATGGTGGTGGTCATCAGCGGGTCCACGGCGGGCACCGCACGCCGCACTTCGTCGAGTACGGCCCGTTCGCTTCCCGACGTCCGCACCACCAGTGTCCGCGATACCGGCAGTTCTCCGCGAAACACCGCCGCCATCGATCCTTCACCCAGCGTCCGGTACTTGCCGTTTTTCACCACGCCCACTACCTGGCTCGTGGTCTTCTCTCCGCTCAGCGCCAGCCGCTTGCCCACCGGATCCTCGCCCGGCCAGAGCCGTCGCGCCAGGTATTCATTGATGACAACACCGTCCGGTGTCGCGCCATCGGCCTCGCTCGTCGTGAGGTCCCGTCCGCGCAGGAGAGGAATGCCCATGGTCGCGAGCAATCCCGGTTCGACGCGATACACAGAGATCGGGATCGCATTGGGGTCGTGCCCCAGGATCTTGCCCGCTGTGCCCGCCTGCCGCGACGTTCCCAGCGGCAAAAACGCCGCATAGCTCGCCGATGTCACCTGCGGCAGCCGTCGCACACGTTCCAGCAGCCGCGCATAAAAGTCGTTTACCTTCTCTGGCGTGTAACCCAGAGTTCCGGGCTCGAGATCCGCCAGCGCGATATGGCGCGTGTCGAATCCCGGATCGATGGCATTGGCGTTCCTCAGGCTGCGCACGCACAGGGTGGCCCCCGCCAGCAGCACCACGCACATGGCCATCTGCGCCACCACCAGCAGATTGCGCAAGCGTGCCTTTTTACGACCGGCGGTGTGCGACTCTTCTCGCAGCACCCGCGCCGCTTCCACCGCGCTCGCTCGCAACGCCGGCGCCAGCCCGAACACGACTCCCGTTGCCACCGACACCGCCGCCGCGAACAAGACCACTCGCCAATCCATTGGAATTTCCAGAGCGATGGGCAAATTGCCCGGTTTCAATTCCATCAGCAGCCGCGACGTGGCCCATGCAAGTGCCACGCCCGCTGCGCCGGCCAGTCCAGCCAGCATGAGGCTTTCGACCAGCATCTGCCGCACCAGCCGCGCCCGGCCCGCGCCCAATGCAGCGCGCGTCGCCATCTCCCGCACCCGCCCGGTTGCCCGCGCCAGCAGCAAGCTGGCCGCATTAGTGCACGCCATCAGCAGCACCAACACAAACACGATCATGAGCAGCCCCGTAAATGCGAACACGTACCCACGGAACGGCCCCGGCGTCAGCGTCATGGCATACACTTCTGCGTCCGGAGCCTGGTCCTCTTCGGGATGCGCCAGCCCCAACTGTTTCGCCAGAATGTGCATCTCGGCCTGCACACTCTTCCGGTCGCCCGCACGGCGCATCTTTCCTGCCACAAT
>DASXLF010000265.1:0-2746 GCA_036496405.1 Steroidobacteraceae bacterium
CGTAACCACCTCGCGGCAGATGCCCCCTATTGTCGTGATCGACAGCATCATGGGAGCAGGCAAGACCACCCACATCATCGATCACATGAACGCGACCCATGCCCAGGGCCTAGCGGATTTCCTGGCCAGCGACGGCAAGACACAGCTACCCAAGTTCCTCTACGTGACCCCTCTCCTAGACCGAACTTTGACCGCCTTTTTAGAGAAACTATTGAAAGATCTGGTATTTTCTCACCTTGATAGTCATGTAATATAAGAATTTTATGGTTGACATAGTGCTCCACCGTCATACAAACGGCGCATGTATGTTGCTGTCATCCCGAACCGCGGCTCGCCGCCGGCTATCCTGCTGCGGGAGAGCTACCGCGAGGCCGGCAAGACCAAGAACCGGACTCTCGCCAACCTGTCGCGCTGGCCCGCCGAGCGCATTGAGCAACTGCGCGCCGTGCTGCGCGGTGACAACCTGCTGCCCGCCGCCGCGGCAGTGGAAATCGTCCGCGCGCTGCCGCACGGCCACGTGCTCGCCGCGCTCGGCACCGCGCGCCGCATCGCACTCGACGCGGTGCTGCCGCGGAGGGCACCGCAGCGCCGGCGCGATCTGGCGCTGGCTCTGATCGTCGCCCGCCTGCTCGAGCCCGCGGCCAAGCTGGCGACCGCGCGGATGCTGGATCCCGCGACCGCCAGCCATTCGCTGGGCGAGGTTCTGGGGCTCGGCCGCGTCACCGCCAGGGAGGTCTATGCCGCGCTCGACTGGTTGGGGAGCGAGCAGCCGTTTATCGAAGCCAGGCTGGCCCGCCGTCACCTGAAGAACGGCGCGCTGCTGCTCTACGATGTCACCTCCACCTATCTCGAAGGACGCTGCTGCGAACTGGCGCAGCATGGCTACAGCCGCGATCACCGCGGTGACCGGCCGCAGATTGTCGTCGGCCTGATGTGTACGGCCGAGGGCTGCCCGGTGGCGGTCGAGGTGTTCGAAGGCAATACCGCCGATCCGCTGACATTATCGACGCAGATCGACAAGCTGAAGCATCGTTTCAAACTGCAGCGCGTGGTGATGGTGGGCGACCGCGGGCTGCTGACCAGCGCGCGGATCGAGCAAACGCTGCGCCCAGCGGGTCTGGATTGGATCACCGCGCTGCGCGCGCCGGCGATCAGGCAGCTCGCGGCCGAGGGCGGGCCATTGCAACCCTCGCTGTTCGATAGCCGCGACATGGCCGAGATCACCAGCCCCGACTACCCGGGCGAACGCCTGGTGGTCTGCAAGAACCCGTTGCTGGCCGAAGAGCGGGCCCGCAAACGCGAGGAACTGCTGGCGGTCACCGAGAAGGACCTCGCGCGCATCGCGGCCCGCGTGCAGCGGGCGCATCGGCCGCTGCGCGGCGCCGCGGCAATCGGCCAAGCGGTCGGCGCAGTGCTGGGACGGCGCCACATGGCCAAGCATTTCCAGATCAGCATCACCGACGACGCGTTCAGCTTCGCCAAAAACCCTCTCAGTATCGCCGCCGAGGCTGCGCTCGACGGCATTTATGTCGTCCGCACCAACCTGCCGGCCGCACACTGCGATGCCGCCGCCACGGTGCGCGCCTACAAGAGTCTCAGCGGCGTCGAGCACGCTTTCCGCTCGCTGAAGACCGTCGATCTCGAGCTGCGTCCGGTGTTCCATTGGACCGCGCCGCGGGTGCGCGCACACGTCTTGCTTTGCATGCTGGCCTATTATCTGCAATGGCACATGCGCCGAAGCCTCGCCCCAATGCTGTTCGACGAGCCCGATCCGGCCGCGCGCCAGGCGCAGCGCACCTCACCGGTGGCCAAGACCGAGCCCTCGCCGGCGGCGCGACGCAAGGCCGCCCGCAAACGCACCGAGCCCGCAGATGGCGAGCCACTGCCAGTGCACAGCTTCCACACCCTGCTGGGCGATCTCGCCACCCTTACCCGCAATGTCGTCCGCCTCGGGCGCGATCACCTCACCGCGATTCTCGCCACCCCCACCCGCACACAGCACCGCGCCCTCGATCTGCTCGGCGTCACCCCCGGCGCGTAGACAGACCGACACCGCCCCTGCTAGCTATATCAATGCCTTGCGCTCGAAAGAGGGTAAAGTTCGGTTTAGCTTGCGAGCAGTTTGTGCTGCTCCGTCCAGTCCAGCGGCAGATCCAGTTCGGTCAGCCGCGTCGCGGTAAGCTCGACGGGTTGCCGGCCCTGCAGGATCGCCTCGACCAGCTGCGGGCTCAAGAAGGCGAGACCAACGAGACGGCGAATATAGCGCCGTGAAATGCCGTCACGCTTGGCCAGCTCCTGAAGCGATCGGGCGCGGCCGGTGGCGAGCTCCTCAAACCATGCGCGTCCCCGCGCAATCGCCTTGATTAGAGCCGGGTCACATCTCGAGTTCTGCTTCTGCTGCGCTAATCCGGGCAGAACCAATTTGGTTTCGGCACCGCGCCGCGTGAAGGCGACTGCCGCCGTCAGCTCGGCAGCGTTGTCACATCCATCTGCCGATGCGGATGATGGGACGTCCCCACCCAACAGTGCGCCGCGCTGCAGCTTAATGATGATCGTCTTCTCATCGACGATGATCTTCTCGACGAGCTCGCGAACGAGCTTTGCTCGTTTGTCGGGTGAGCCGCCTAGCGCTGCTGCCAAACGGGCCGCCCGATTGAGCAGTTTCGGAATATGGTCGCTGGGCATACTGGCTGCACCAAACCGCTCGACCAATTTCGCTGGGCTGGTCAGCGCGTCGGCCAGAATC
>DASXLF010000266.1:0-5243 GCA_036496405.1 Steroidobacteraceae bacterium
TGCGCACCCGCTTGAGGGGCGCCTCGTCCAATCGCCCTGCCAATTCGCCCGAGAGGTAGAACAGTTTTCCCGGCGCGCTCTCCTGGGCGTACAGATGCACGCCGAAATCCTCGAACTGCACCTGCCCCCAGACGTAAAGGAAAGGCGGGTAGTCAAGTGTGGGTGGTCGAGTTTCGTCAGTGTGCATGCCGACGCGAATGCCCCACGAGTGGTCGCGCTGGGCCCACCAGGAGTCCGGTGTGAGTTCGACTCTCCGCCCCTGAAATTCCAGCCAGCCGCTGTAGCGGCCAAACTGGCCCGTGCGCACCATGTCCTCGACGACGCGTCCGTCGCGCCGGCGAAAGTGCGGTTCTTCCTCGTGCGGGTGCGTGGTCGCTTCAAAGATCACGTCGAACGCGACGCCGGAATCATTCTTCTCTAGCACCAGGCGATGCCGACGCAGGCCTTCGAGCACCTCGACCTTCAATGGCCCGACCTCGGTTGCGAGCGGATTGCCTCGCAGCCGGCGCGAGGCACGGAAATTGGTCTGCAAGCCATTGCTGCCGACGCCGGCAAAGCAGTCCATCACGTTGCGATTCGGGTAGTAGCCCACGCCCAGGTCGAACACGATGTCGCCTTCGGGCACCCGATGGCCGCTGTACCAGTAGCGTTCAGCCCAGGCGGGGTCGCTGCTGCCCACGTGGTCGAAGGTGGTGGGCAATTGATGGCCGAAGAGGTCGTCCTGCGCGCTGATCACGGGCTTTCCTTCAAGGATGCATCGGTCGTGCCGCGGCCGGTAGACATTTCCGAATAGGGCAAGGCCAGGCGAAGACTCAATTCATGCTTGAGATCGGCTTCGATGAAGTCCTGCCAGATGACGCGCAGGGCCTGCAAGGCGTCGTCCGGGACTTGGCCCGCATGGCGTTCCGCCCAGTCGTAGGCGGTGCACAGCGCGGCCCGCGCGGCGTCACAGCGCTGGCGCAGCGACCCGGCCATCTGCATCGATGCCTCGATGCTGGGCGCCCCCTGCATGTCGCGCAGCAGGGGCCCCACGCGACGGGTGGTCGCTTGCAGCGCCAGCCATTGCGGTTCCAGGTAGTCGTCGGACCAGTCGGTGCGAAGGTCCAGGTATCGCAGTAGATAGATCACGCCATAGGCCTGGCCGCGGGCGAAGTCGTCGTCGATATGCGGCAGGATGCGCTCGGCAAGCGAAGCGGCCATGCCTTCGTACAAACGCCGAAGGGAGTTGTTCATGCGCACGCCTCGATGTCTTTCTGCATTTGCCGCAGCGTTTGTGCGGCCTGCGTCGCCATCGCGCCCATGCGCACGTCGCTGGCCCCCGCGCGCTCGAAGGTGTGGGCCGAGGCCAGGTACACCTGGGCCAGCTTGAGCAGCGACATGACGGTGTAGTAGCGCACCGCTGCACGATCGACGACGTGGCCGCTGAGCCGCTCGTACAGGGCCAGGAAAGATTCCCTGTCCATGAGCCTGCACACCAGCCCCGTGCCGCCGCCGAACTGCGGCAATGCGGCCCAGGCCAGGTCTTCATGCGGATCGCCGATGTGCGCTGACTCCCAGTCCAGCACCGCGCTGATGTGCCCGTGCTCGAAAAGGAAATTTCCGATGCGGTAGTCGCCGTGCACGATGCCCATTCGCTGCGCGCGAGGCGCGTTGCGACGCAGCCAGTGCAAGGCCCACAGCATCGCCGGCTGAGGACGCGTGGCCCAGCGCTCGTAGTCCGTCTCGCACACGTCGACCTGCCGCAGGGCGGTGTTCGACAGTGTGACGCCGTGCTCCCAGTCGGCGAGTTCTGGAGCGCCTTGCCAATGGAAGCCGTGAAGATCGGCAAGCGCGCTGACGAACTGCGAGCCCATGGTGTCGCGGTACTCCCGCACTGGGTCGTCCGGCTCGCCGACCGAGGGCAAGGGCGCGCGGCCGCTGACGCGCTCGCAGAAGAAGAAGGGCGCACCCAGGATGCTGCGGTCGTCGCTGTGCCAGTACACGCGCGGCGTCGGCACACTGCTGCGCACCAGCGCGGAAAGCAGCTGGAACTGGCGCACGGAGCTGTAGGGCGAGTAGAGCGCGTCGTCGGGGCCCAGGCGCAGGATCAGAGTCGCCGCAGGCAAGCTGGCGCCCTGCCCGGCCTGCACCTCCAATGCGTAGGTGGCCCAGGAGAACCCCACGGGGAAGCGCTTGAGTCCGCTCACGCGCACGGGCCCGCCCACCTGCGCAGACAGGTAGGCTTCGATGCGCGCTTGCAAGGGATCGTGATTCATGCGAAGCAAGCTCCCTCGGGATGTCTGCAAGTGCACCGTTCGTCAGCGTTCGTCACGCTTGGCGCTCCACCAGTTCGAACCTGGCCACGAACTCGTAGGACATGAAGGCTTTTTGCAACTTCGCGCTCAATGCTTCCTCGGCCGAGCCTGGCGTTTGCACACGGATCACCACCGTGGGTCGGCTAGCCTTCTCGTCCATGCGCAGTTCCAGTACGGCGTCGGCACCAGCCATCTCTGCAGCCACCGCCCGGGCCACTTTCATGAGCGACTCCGTGCGCAAGGCGGGCTTGGCGATCTTGCCCACAGCCGTCATGGGCATGGCGGCCAGGACGGTCACTTCGATCGGCACCGCTGCCTTCTCGGCGACGTGCAGGGCACAGAAGTCCAATAGTTCGGACTCGCTGGCCTCGGCGCCCGCCCTCAACTGCACGTACGCAACCGGCATTTCGCCCCGGCGCGCGTCGGGTTGCCCGATGGCAGCGGAGATCTGCACGGCGGGATGCCGCTGCAACGCTTCCTCGATCACGCGCGGATCGATCTTGTTGCCGCCGCGCACGATAAGGTCCTTCTCGCGGCCGAACACCCAGACGTTGCCGCGTTCGTCGACGGCACCGATGTCGCCGGTGCTGGCCCACACCGCCCCGCCCGGTCCGTCCGACACGAACAGCTCCTTGTCTTGGGCTTCGTCGACATAGCCGTCGCCCACGCACACCCCGCGCACGATCAGGATGCCCCGTTCGCCTTGAGAAGCATCCCGCAGGTAGCGATTGCCCTCCAGCACCGCCGCTCGCACCTCATGGAAGGCAAAGGCACGTCCCACCGAGCCGACCATTGGCATAAGGCCGTCGTCGGGGTGGCCAGTCGTCACGCCATGGAACTCGGTCATGCCCCAGACCTCACGCAGCCAGACACCGAAACGCGCGTGAAAGGCGTGCAAGAGTTCCACCGGGATGGTGCTGCCACCGCAGCCGAAGTTCTTGATCGGATGCCCTTCAGACGCGTCCCCGGGGGCGCCGTGCAAGGCGGCCGCCGTGGTGGGCGTGGCGATGACGTTGGTGATGCCGAAGCGCTTGGCGATTTCCCAGAAGTTGCGGATGACACCGGGGTTGCGAAAGCCGTCGGCGGTGAGCGTGACCAGGGTCTGGCCGAAGATGATCGCGCGCAGCGCGATGGCGACCAGACCACCCACGTGGAAGTTGGGCATCCCGTGGCCCACGACCTCCCGCGGCGAAGGCCCGTTTAGGGCCGCCATCAGCCAAGCGTCGATCAACTGCCGCTCCTGCGAGTGACGCACCAGCTTCGGCGCGCCCGTGGTTCCCCCCGTCGGCATGTAGATTGCGTCTGCCGCGCTGTCGCGCAATGTCAGCGACGCGAATCGCGCCACTTCAGTGTCGGCCAAGGCCCGGTCGAAGCTCAGCGCGTCGCTCGCCTGGTCTCCGACGACGAACACGCGCCGGATGCTGGGCACGGCGGCCGTGATCTCGGACAGCCTGGTCCACGAGCCGGTGCCGAACTGTTCTGATCCCACCACTAGCACGTTGGTGCGGATGCGATTCATGATCTTGATGGTCGAACCCACATCCAGAAACGGATTGATCGGGTTGCCGATGCCGACGGTCTCGGCTGCCCAGGTGGCCATCAAGGCCTCGGTCACCTGCGGGCAGATCAACGACACCACTGGCACCGCGCCATCGGCGGCCTGTGCGAACAGGCAGGCCGCCTGCTCGATACCAAGCAGCAGCTGCGCATAGCTGAGCTTGCGTGGTGGTGCCGACAGGGGGTCGGTCGCGTCCAGCTTCACGATGGCTGTCTTGCCTGGATCGACCCGGGCAGCGGCGGCAATGCAGCCGTGCAGCGTGCGTGCGGGCAGCAAGTCCAGCGGACGGTGCTTCTCCACTTCGGCACGCTCCGCGTCCGTGCGCACGAAGGCCCTGGCCAGGCCCTGACCTGGCTCGCACCCCTGCAACCAGGGACCGACGGTGGATGTCTGTGCGCTCATGTTGTCTCTCTTTCTGTTTTTCCATTCACGCGACCGTGTAGCCGCCGTCCACCGGCAAGGCGGCACCGGTGACGTACGAGGCGTCGTCCGAAGCCAGCCAGAGGGCGGCGTGCGCCACTTCGATGGGCTGTCCCATGCGTCGCATCGGCACGGCCGCAATGGAACGTTCCTGCAGTTGAGCACGGGCGGCCGCATCCAGCCCCGTCCCGAGGAATTCCTGGTACATGGGCGTGTCGATCGGCCCCGGGCAGACCGTGTTGACGCGGATGCGGTCCCTGGCGTAGCGCAGCGACAGTGACTTGGCCATGCCGATCACGGCCGACTTGGCGGCGTTGTAGACCGGGCTTGTGGCGAGACCCACCAGGCCAGCGATGGACGCGGTGAAGACCACGGATCCGCCACCGCGTCGCCGCAGATGAGGCAGGGCTGCAGCGGTCACCAGCATGCCGGCACGCAGGTTCAGGTCCATGCACCTCGCATAGTCGTCCAGGTCCATACCCTCGATGCCACGCATGCTAGGCGTGCCGGCGTGGTTCCAGACGATGTCCAGGCCACCCATGACGCGGGCCGCCTCTTCGACGACGCGGGCGCATGCCGATGGATCCAGCAGGTCGGCTACCGCGCCGTGGGCCTTGCCTCCAGCGGCCACGATGGCACTCACCACCTGGTCGAGCCGGGCGCCGTCGATGTCTGTCGCGAAGACCGTGGCGCCCTCGCGTGCAAACAGCTCGCAGCCGGCCCGCCCCATGCCCGACGCGGCTGCGGTGATCAGTGCCAACTTGTTAAACAGACGCATGGTTTCAGGCGCGTTTCGCGAAAGCCTCGGTCGACGCCGTCGCCTGCTGTCGATACGCGCGCACCAGGCTGCGGCCGATCACCATGCGCTGGATTTCCGCGGGACCTTCGGCTGCAACCAGCGACAACGCATCGCGGTAGAGCCGCTCCACCTCGGAAGACCTGGAGTAGCCGTTCGAACCGTGGATGCGGAA
>DASXLF010000267.1:0-2829 GCA_036496405.1 Steroidobacteraceae bacterium
CGAAAGCACGCTGACGACCAACCTCAATGCCGAAATCGCGCGCGCGGAAGCCGCCGAGGCGGCGTTGTCATCGCGCATTTCCTCGCTCGAGGGCGGTGGCGCCGGCACCTACGCCGAGGTCTACACCACGATGCAGCAGAACACCTCGGTGAGCATCGCCAATCCGAGCGGGCGCCCGGTGCAGCTCACCGTCAACGCCTATCCCGGCAGCATCACCAACACTGACGGAGGCGGCGTTACCACCACCTACGAGGCGACCGGCAGCGTGCTGCGCGGCAGCACCCCGATCGGCAGTGTCGGCTACCAGGACAGCCCCACCCCGTTCCCGACCCTGTCGCCGACGCTCGACCATCCAGGCACCGGCACCATCACCTATGCGGTCGACTTCTCCGTCAGTCCGGATGTGGCGGCGACGGTGGGCTCCACGGACTGGACCAGCTTTGCCTATACCGCCTACTGCTACATCTTCGTGCAACTGATGTGAGCGGCACCCGGCCGACTTTTCTCGCCGGCATTCCGACCGGCGACTTCATCGACGCCGACAGCGGCGACATCACGCCGTCGTGGCGGGCGTTCCTGCTGTCGCTCTGGCGGCGCACCGGTGGCGCGGTCGGCCAGTCCAGCGACACCACACAGATCGAGGCTGACCTCGCGGCCGAAACCACGGCACGCATCAGTGGCGACGCATCGCTGGGCTCCGACATCGTGGCCGAGCGTGGCGCACGCCAATCGGCCGATGGGGCGCTGAACACCGGGCTGAGCAACGAGGCTGCAACACGCAATGCCGTGGACGGCTCACTTACGGCGCGGCTCGATACCAACGCCGGCACCATCGCCGCCGAGACCTCCGCCCGCATTGCCGCCGACGCGCTGCTGGTGCCGCTCGCGCAGCTCTGCACGCTCTGGGCGAGCTGCAATCTGGGCTTTCTGCCGACCTCCGATCCTGGCGGCAACAAGCCGTGGCTCAATGCCGGCGTGGTGACCGTGGGCGCGCCAGTTGGCACCGTGTTCTATCTCGGCCTGGAAGATGCCAGCGGGCACTGGGAGCTCCAGGACGGCACCGGAGGCTGGGTCTATGGGTGATTGCCTTGGCAGACACTAAAATCTCTGCGGCCGTTGACGCCGGCACGTTGGTTGCGACCGACATGCTGCCGCTGGCCCGCTCCGCCAGCACCACGGCCTACCACGCGACCATGGCCGAGATCGGCGTGTTCGCCGGCACCAACCTGCCGGTGGCCAGCACGACCACGCTTGGCGGCGTGAAGATCGACGGTTCCACGGTCACTATCACGTCCGGCACCATCTCGGCGGCGGTGGCAACGCCATCCTCCCTGACGCCGGTGATGGATGGCGCCGGGAACGCCGGCACGGCCACGACTTACTCGCGCGCCGATCACGTGCATCCGTCCGATACCGCGCGACTGCCGCTGGCTGGCGGCACGATGACCGGGCCGGTGGTGCTGGCCGGTGTTAGCACCGCACCGACAGCAACGGCCGGCACGAATACAACGCAGATTGCCAGCACCGCGTTCGTGCAGGCGCAGATGGTGGCGTCGGGCGCGGGCGTCAGCACCTGGAACACGCGGGCCGGCGCGGTGGTGCTGCAGCAGGCCGACATCACGGCGGTGGGCGCGCTGCACGACGTCGGGCGCAACCTGCTGCACAATCCGCTGTTCAATGTGCAACAGCGTGGGCAGGGGCCGTGGACGACAACCAGCTATACGCTAGACCGCTGGCAACTCGCCATGAGCCTGGATACCGTCAACGTTTCCACATTGGCAATCTCAGATGCTCAACGCGCCGCTATCGGTGACGAACAAGCATACTTTGCCCCGGTTAATACCTTCACCGGCAACGCGGGCGCGGGGGCATATAATTTCATCCGCCAACCCATCGAAGGATTGCGCCGGTTAGCCGGCAAGACGGTTACGGTGTCATTCTGGGCGTGGGACTCCGCCGGCGCGCTTCGGCTTGGCGTGTCGCTGCTTCAACTGTTCGGCACTGGTGGCTCACCGTCGCCAGTGGTGGCAATGAACGGTATCGCTGTTACTTTGAGCACAACACCGACCCGCTACAGTGCCACGTTCAACGTGCCCAGCGCCTCGGGCAAGACGTTGGGCACCAACGGCGATGACTGCACCTATGTCAATTTGTGGTATTCGTCCGGTGCCACGAACAACACAGCGGCCGGCGGCATCGGCGTGCAATCCGGCACCATCAACCTCTGGGGCGTGCAGCTAGAGATCGGCAGCGTGGCGACGCCGCTGGAGAAGCCGGACCCACGGTATGATCTCAGTAATTGCCAGCGGTTTTATCAAACCGGGGCGATGATCAACATTGGCGTGGAACTGACCGCTGGCGCGGCCCATCAAATCGGGGCTTCGCTGCTCGGATCAATGCGGGCAACGCCGACGATGGTTGTGGCCAGCAACAGCAATGCGAATATTACCGGGTTTTCACTGGGCGCGCTCAACGCCTCCTATGTCTTCACTGGCGGGTCGGTGTCGGCAGGCAACACCTTAACCACAATCAATATCACATTCACCGCCAGCGCGGATTTGTAGGAGCACCCATGGCAGAATACCAACTCACCGAGCGCAGGCTGGTGTGATGCGACATTTCCAGCAGATCGCTGCCGGCATCGATCCGTTGCCACTGCTGCATGCGCTTACGCTTCAGCCTGACCTGTGGAACGCCAATCGCACCCGCACCTGGCATCCGCAATCGGCGCACCGCGTCATCGATGACATTCTGCTGCGCTACAACGACTTTGACGCCGAGCGCGGCGATGACTTCGTGGAGCGGGTGTGCAGCGACATCGCGGCAGTC
>DASXLF010000268.1:0-1698 GCA_036496405.1 Steroidobacteraceae bacterium
TTTTCCGCAGCGGCTGCCGTGATCCGGGCAGCAGTGTCGATACCGGCGCCAGCCCCGACTGGGACGATGACGCGAATGGGGCGGCTCGGATAATCGCCGCTGTCCTGCGCCGGGACTTGGCTGGGAAGGCTCAGCCAGCCGGCGAGCAGCGCGGCGACGCAATACGACGGCAGTCTGGCGAGGCGCATGGCGCTTTCTCCGAAGGCTGGTGCGGTAAGACCTTTGGCGTTGACAGTTCCAGCAATTCGTTGCAATGTCAACGTTGATAAATCAACGATCCTATGACCGACTCGTCAATATCGCCCACGCCGGCTGCGACGCAGCCATCCGCCACCCGATGGGCTGGGCGGTTTTCGGTGCGCGTTTCGCTGATTAGCCGCGCGCTGTCGCAGCAGATGCTGCTCTATGTCCGCCGTGAATTCGGCCTCAACCTCGCCGAATACCGGACCCTGACAGTGCTCGGTGAAAACCGGTCGGCGTCGATCCGGGACATCGCGTTCGGCACCCAGTTCGACAAGGCCCAGGTGGTACGCGCGGTGGCGAGCCTGACCCGGCGCAGGCTCGCCGTGCAGATGGTCCACGGCAGCGACCGGCGGCTGCGCGTGGTCAAGTTGACGGCGGCGGGCCGGTCGCTGCTGGACAAGATTCTGCCGTTCTCGATTGCCAGGCAGCAGCGGCTGGAGAAACGGCTGAGCGCGGCGGAGCTGCGAGTGGTGTGGAAGGCGCTGGATGTCCTCACTGAGGAAGCGCAAGCCATGCTGGCGGAAGAGGTCGAGCGTTCGGCTGCGCGTCCGCGCAAGCCGGCGCAAAAATAAACAACGGGGCAGGGATCATGCGTAACCGCGACTTCGGCATTCTGGTCTGCGATCAGCACCGGGCGACGCCCGGCGTCACGCTGTTCTCGCCGCTGCTCGGCCAATCGACCTATCTGCTCGGCATTCGCGGCGACATCCTTCATCAGTGGAACCATCCGCTGGTGACCGGCACCTACGGCTATCTCCTCGACAACGGCAATCTGCTCTGGTCCGGCCGCTTGCCGGAAGGCCCGCAGCACATGGGCGGCCGCGGCGGGCTCCTGCGCGAGTACGATTGGGACGGCAAGGTGCTGTGGGAGCACAAGCACGTCGGCCAGCACCATGACCTGCGCCGCCTGCCGAACGGCAACACCATCTTCCTCGGCTGGGAGGTGGTGCCGCCGGATATCGCCGCGCGCATTCCGGGCGGCCTGCCGGGCACCAGCCATCCCGACGGCTGCATGTACGGCGACTGCATTCTGGAGATCACGCCGGGGGGCAAGACGGTGTGGGAGTGGCACGCCTGCCGCGACATGGAGATCGAGAACTATCCGCTGGTCGCAAACCAGTTGCGCGACGAGTTCGCCCACGCCAACGCCATCTCGCCGCTGGAAAACGGCGACATCTACATCAGCTTCCGCCGCCTCAACATGATCGGGCTGATCGACAAGCAGACCAAAAAGATGAAATGGCAGCACCGCGACGACAGCTTCGGCATGCAGCATGACTGCGCGCCGCTGCCGAACGGCAACATCACGCTGTTCGCCAACGGCATCAACACCACGACCAATCCGTTCTCGCGCGTTATCGAGCTTGATCCGAAGACTCACAAGACGGTGTGGGAGTATCGCGGCAAGCCGGCCTACACGTTTTTCTCCCCGCACATCAGCGGCGCGCAGCGGCT
>DASXLF010000269.1:0-1545 GCA_036496405.1 Steroidobacteraceae bacterium
ATGCCGGGCGGGAAAGCTGAACTGCTCCGGGCAATCATTGTGGCTGGTCATGCCGGCTAAGCCAGTATGGATCAGCGCATTGAGCGTGCCATCCGGTTCGGCGCCGAGCGCGACGCGCTGCTTCGTGCATGTACGCCCGCCGGTGGCGCGAAACACGCCTTCGCGGGTCAAAACCAACCGTACCGGGCGGCCGATCATCCGCGCCGCCGCGATTGCTAGCACGTGATGTGTCCACACGCCTTTATTGCCGAACCCCCCGCCCACGAAAGGCGATAGGATGCGCACTTGGCTCTCCGCGATGCCGAACATCTTGGCGAAGGTGGACTGAGTAAGGTTCACCATCTGAGTGGTATCGTGCACGGTGAGCGTGCCATCTTCCCAGGCGACGGTCACGGCATGCAGTTCGATGGCGGCGTGATTGTGCCGCGGCGTGCGATAGATATGGTCAACTTTAAACGTCGAAGTCGCCAAGGCTTCCTCGGCATCCCCGATTTTGATGGTGGTGGAATCGCCCAGGATCTTTTCAGGCTCCTTGGCATGCGCCTTCTCGATCTGGAACACAGTGGCGGCAGGCTGTGCGTCGTAAGTAACACCGACCAGACTGGCGGCATAATCGGCCTGTTCCTGGGTCTCAGCCACCACCAGCGCCACCGTCTCGCCGTTCCAGTGGATCGAGGCATCCTGCATCACCGGAAGGTTGCTGCCAGCGGCGCCCTTGGGATCGGCCATCATTAGAGGCTGCGGCGGCAGTTTTGGTGCATTCTCATGCGTCATCACCAGAAACACGCCTGGTGCGGCCTTGGCGGCATGCGTGTCGATGGCACGCACGGCGCCGCGCGCAATGCTGCTATGGACTAGCGCGGCATAGGTGATGTTCCGGAACGGCACCTCGGCAGCGAAGCGCGCTCGGCCCATCACCTTCAGGGATCCATCCACCCGCGACACGGACTGGCCCAGCACCCGGCTGGCGCCGATCAGCGGATCAGATTTGGCGTCGGGCAGATGACGCACCGCCAAATTCATAGCGTCTTCCAGGATGCTCATGTGCCGACCACGCTCAATTCGCGTAAGGCATGCACCATCACACGCCTGGCGAGCTCGATCTTGAAAGCGTTATCCCTCAGGCCCACCGCACTTTCCAGCTCGGCATCGGCAGCGCGCGCGAAGTTTTCCTCCGTCGCGGGTGCGCCCTGCAGCGCAGCTTCGGCTTGCGAAGCACGCCAGGGTTTGTGCGCCACGCCGCCCAACGCCAAGCGAACATTTTTCACCGTTCCGCGCTCTACCTCCAGCGCCGCCGCCAGCGACACCAGCGCAAAAGCATAACTGGCCCGGTCACGCACCTTGCGATAGATGCTGTTTGCGGCGAACGGAATGGTCGGCAATTCGACGGCGGTGATGAGCTCGCCTGTCCTGAGTTCAGTCTCTCGTTCCGGCGTGTCGCCAGGCAACCTGTGCAAATCCGTCAACTTGATCGTGCGTGCTCCATCCGGGCCTTGCAAATGCACCAGCGCATCAATCGCCGCCAGCGCCACGCACATGTCGGAA
>DASXLF010000270.1:0-2400 GCA_036496405.1 Steroidobacteraceae bacterium
CTGGTCGCGCAACGCGCACAGGTGATCCAGCAAATGACGCGAGCGAAGAACCGGATCCACAGTATCCTTCATGCCAACCTGATCCCGCTTTACCAGGGCGAGCTGTTCAGCGTGGCCGGCAGGTCCTGGCTGAAGACGCAACCCTTGGCATTGGATGAGACGCTGGCAATCCAGCGCCACCTTTCCGATCTCGACTGTCGCGCATCCGACCTCCGTGTGCTTGACCAAGTGCTTGCTCAGCGAGCACTGCAAGACGAGCGTGTGGAGCGCTTGATGACGATCAGCGGCATCCATGTCACGGTCGCGCTCGGATTGCTGGCCGCCATCGGCGACATCAGCCGCTTCGCCTCGTCAGAGAAGCTGGTCAGCTACCTCGGGCTGAACCCGTCGGTGCGCCAATCAGGTGATGGCCCAGCCCATCACGGACATATCAGCAAGCATGGCCGTGCACACGCACGTGCCATGTGGCTCTGCTATCGAATTCTGGCCCAGGAGTGCTGGCCAATTTTGGCCCACCCCCCGTCCCGCAACCTACGGTCGCCCTGATGGATCGGGGGCCTTTTGTGGACTGGAAAGCCAAAGTGGATTTGTTCGAGCAGCTCCGACGTGAGCATGAGTTTGGTATTGGCACGATCGCGGGCGTAGCGGCGAAGTTCGGTGTTCATCGGCGCGTTGTTCGCCGGGCGATTGCCGGTGCGCTGCCACCGCCGCACGATTACCCGGAACGGAGCAAGCCGAAGCTGGGCGCGCTTGAGGCGTTCATCGATCGGGTGCTCGAGGAGGACCGCCGCGCGCCGCGTAAGCAGCGCCACACGGCACGACGCATTCATCGTCGGATCCTGACGGAATTCCCTGACGCCGCGGTCGCTGAGTCGACGGTGCGCAACCACGTCCGCGAGCGCAAACGTCAGCTGGGACTGCTGCGGCGCGAGACGTTCGTGCCGCAAAGCTACAGTTGGGCTCAGGAGGCTCAGGTCGACTGGTATGAAGCCTGGGTCGATCTCGGCGACGAGCGAACCAAGGTGCAGATTTTCACCATGCGCTCGATGGCCAGCGGCGCGGCGTTCCACCGGGCCTACCTGCACGCCACACAGCAGGCGTTTCTGGAGGCGCACGAGCACGCGTTCGAATACTTCGGCGGGGTGTTCCACCTGCTGCGCTATGAC
The DNA here is from genome assembly GCA_036496405.1 of Steroidobacteraceae bacterium. Classification (GTDB taxonomy): domain Bacteria; phylum Pseudomonadota; class Gammaproteobacteria; order Steroidobacterales; family Steroidobacteraceae; genus FEN-1191. Next base: position 1,167 of record DASXLF010000270.1, read on the forward strand.
AATCTTGCCAGTGCGGTCCGCAAGATCCTGCGTGGCTACCGGCGGGAGGAGACGGTTCGGTTCATGGCGTTCCGCTCGCACTGGCGGTTTGCCGCCGAGTTCTGCACGCCTGGCGAGGGGCATGAGAAGGGCGGTGTCGAAGGCGAGGGCGGCTACTTCCGGCGCAATCATCTGGTGCCGGTGCCGTGCGTCGCCGACCTCGATGCGCTGAACGCGCTGCTACTGAGCGGCTGCCGCGCGGACGAGGCACGGGTGCTTGATGGGCGCACGCACTCTGTTGGCGCCGCGCTGGCCGAGGAGCGGAGCCACCTGCTGTCCCGCGTGACCGAAGGCTTCGACCTGGCCGACGTCGTGTTCCCGCTGGTGGACAAACAAGGCTGTGTCGCGGTGAAGACCAACTTCTACTCAGTGCCAGCCCGCGCGGGCACTCGGGTGGAAGCGCGGGTCTATCCGCTGCATGTCGAGGTTTGGCACGCTGGCCGTCGGATTGCCCGCCACGAACGGTGCCACAGCCGCCGCCAGCATGTGCTGGATCTGGTGCTCGGCCTGGGCCGGGAGTTTGGCCATGACGCGCTGCGGACCGCCATCGCCGCCACGGTGTCGCTCGGCGCCTGTGATGTGGCGGCGGTGCGCTATTTGCTGACCGAGGCGGGCCTGCACAAAGCCCGCCCCGTCCCAATCAATGTTGGCGTACTGGCCCGCTACGACCGGCCCATGCCAAGCGTTGTCGATTATGACACGCTGCTGATCTCCACACCCTGCGTCGGGAGCGCTTGATGCAGGATCTCCAGGACCAGGCCATTCGCCAGCACTGCAAGGCGCTGCGCGTGCCGACGATCGGCAGCCAGTTCGCCCGGCTGGCCGAGGCGGCTACCCGGGAGGGCCAATCCCATGTCGGTTATCTCGAGGCGTTGCTGGCGGCCGAGATGGAGGAGCGCGAGAGCCGGGCCATCACTCGGCTGCTGCATGAAGCGAAGCTGCCGCGGATGAAGACCTTGGATGCGTTTGAATTTGAACGTTCCAGCGTCTCGGTCGCTCAACTGCGCACGCTGGCGGAAGGCGATTATGTGGCCAAGGCCGAACCAGTCCTGTTGGTGGGTGAGGCTGGCACCGGAAAAACCCATCTGGCGACGGGATTGTGCGTTGCCGCCTGTCGTCAACGGCGGCGGGTGCGGTTCACCACGGCGACGGGGCTGATCAACGAACTGGCTGAGGCCGCGCACACCAATCAGCT
>DASXLF010000271.1:0-4738 GCA_036496405.1 Steroidobacteraceae bacterium
GAATCTCCGGCCAAGAGCAAAATGTTCAGCGAGTATCCGCGCATCCTGGCGGATCACCACATGATCGAGTTCATCACCGACTGTCTGCGCCTGATCGTGGGCGGCAACCTGGATCCGCACGAGCTGGAGAGCCTGCTCGAATACGAACTCGAGACGCATCACAAGGAAGCCCATGAGCCGGGGCACGCGGTGCAGAAGGTGGCCGATGCGCTGCCCGGCTTCGGCATCGTCGCTGCCGTGCTCGGTATCGTTAACACCATGGCGGCCATCGACGGCGCCGACACCGCCACCATCGGCAAGAAGGTGGGCGCGGCACTGGTGGGCACCTTCCTCGGTATTCTAGTGGCCTACGGCTTCGTCGGTCCGATCGCCTCGGCGATCGAGAATCGGGCCCATGAAGAGGGCAAGGCGTTTGAAGTGGTCAAGATGGCCCTGGTGGCCAGCGTGCGCGGGTACGCGCCGCCGGTGGCGGTGGAGTTCGCACGCAAGCTGTTGTGGTCGGATGTGCGGCCCAGTTTCGCCGACCTGGAGACGCACCTGAAGGGCAAGAAGAAGGAAGCGCCGAAACAGGGAGTGGCTGCGTGAGCGCTGCGGGTGCGGGCGGCAAAGAGCCGCGTCCCATCGTCATCAAGCGGGTCAAGAAGACCGCCGCCGCCCATCATGGTGGCGCCTGGAAAGTGGCCTATGCCGATTTCGTGACCGCGATGATGGCGTTTTTCATGGTCATGTGGCTGATCGCGGCGGTCAACACCGAGCAGCGAGCGGCGATTTTCCAGTACTTCAAAAATCCCAGCATGGAACAAGGCAAGTCGGCACGGGCGGCACCGGGCCAGATGGGCCCCGGCGGCGCCAGCACCAGCGTGATCAACATGCAAGGCGCACTGGATGCGCGCCGCTCCGCCAGCGTGCTGTCCACTGGCATCGGCACGCCGCACAACGCGCAGTCCACCGAGGACAAGGAAAGCGCGCCGACTTCGGAGGAGCAGGCGCGCAAGCTGACCGAGGCCGCCGATCACAAGAAACTCGAATCGCTGATGCAGGAGCTGCGCAAGGCGATCGATATGAGCCAGGCGCTCAGGCCCTTCAAGGATCAATTGCTGCTCGACATCACGCCCGAGGGGCTGCGGATTCAGATCGTCGATGCCAAGAACCGGCCAATGTTCGATCTCGGCAGCGCCAAGCTCAAGGACTACACCGGCACCATCCTGCGCGAGCTGGCACCGTACCTGAACAGCGTGCCCAATCGCATCAGCGTCTCGGGACACACCGACACCACGCCGTACCTGGCCCAGAACGGCGCCACCAACTGGGATTTATCGGCCGATCGCGCCAACGCCGCACGCCGTGCGCTCGAGGGCGGTGGGCTCGCGACGGAAAAGATTGCGCGCGTGGTCGGCATGTCCTCGTCGGTACTGTTCGACAAGGACAATCCGCGTAATCCCATCAACCGCCGCATCAGCATCATCGTCATGACCAAGCAAGCCGAGGAATCAGCGCAGGCCATCGACTCCACGCCGCCGGTAAAGGCGCCTGAGCTGCCGGTTACACTTGCGCCTTCCGCGGCCATGACGTCCGCGCCCATGGTGCCCGCGACAGGGTCGAAACCCGCGGCCGGCGATGTAGCGGCTGCGGTGGCGGCGGCCAATGCCGCGCAGGGTTCGCCGGTCGCGCACTGAGGACGCTGCGCCTACAATCCACCGGTGTGCGCATGCTCACCGGAGAAACGATCATGTTCTATCGCCGATCGCGCCGCGTGCTGCTGAGCCTGGCGGCGGTGGCCGCCGCGGGTTGCGTCGCCGGCGGCGCGCCGCGGCAGTCCGCCACGAACCTGCCGGGTACGGAAGCTTGCATCTTTACCAGCACCCTTTCCGACTGGACGGTGCTGGATGAATCGACGCTGATCGTGTACGCGCCCATGCGCAAAGACCCCTATTTGATCAAGTTGTTTGCCCCGGTCATCGGCCTGGATTTCCACCAGACCTTGGGATTTGAACACACCGCCCACAGCGGCGAGTTGTGCCGCGGTGATGAACTGATCATTCGCGGCAGCAGCCCGCAGCGCATGGGAATCGTGGCGGTGCGTGCCCTGACCCCAGAGCAGGCCAAGGAACTGCGCACCGCGGCGCATAAGCCGGATGCGGTCAAGCAGCCGTCGCCAGAGCAACAGCCATGACGCACGGGATCAACGTGCTCGATACCATCGGCAATACACCGCTGTTGGAATTGTCGCGGCTGGACACCGGTAATTGCCGGCTGTTTGTCAAACTGGAAAATCAGAATCCGACCGGCTCCATCAAGGATCGCATCGGCCTGTCGATGATCGAGGCGGCCGAGCGCGATGGGCAGCTGCGGCCCGGCAACGATCCGCGATTCACCATCATCGAGGCCACCGCCGGCAATACCGGTCTGGGACTGGCCTTGGTCGCGGCGCAGAAGGGGTACGGTCTGTTGCTGGTGATTCCGGACAAGATGTCGCAGGAGAAGATATTGCATCTGCGCGCCTTGGGCGCGCGCATCCAGCTGACCCGCAGCGACGTCGCCAAGGGACATCCCGAGCATTACCAGGACCTGGCCGCGCGGCTGGCCAAGGAAACACCCAACAGTTTTTACGTCAATCAATTCGCCAATCCCGCCAATGCGCGCGCGCATGAGGCCACTACCGGGCCGGAGATCTGGGCCCAGACCGGTCAAATGCTCGACGCGGTGGTGGTCGGCGTGGGCAGCGGCGGCACACTCACGGGACTGTCGCGCTATTTCGAGCGCGTGGCGCCACACGTGGAGATGATCCTCGCCGACCCGAAAGGCTCGATCCTGGTGGACGTGGTGAAAACCGGAAAGATTCAGAAGCCGGCCGGTTCGTGGCTGGTGGAAGGAATCGGCGAGGATTTCATACCACCCATCTGTGATCTATCGCGGGTGCGCGGCGCCTATGAAATATCCGACAGCGAGAGCTTCGCCACCGCGCGCGAAGTGTTGGCGCGCGAAGGCATACTGGGCGGCTCGAGTTCCGGCACTCTGATTGCGGCGGCACTGCGCTACTGCCGCGAGCAGCAGCATCCCAAGCGGGTCGTGACCCTGGTGTGCGACAGCGGCAACAAATATCTCAACAAGCTGTACAACGACAATTGGTTGTTCGATCAGGGCCTGCTCGAGCGGCCGCGTCAGGGAAATCTGGTCGACCTGATCGTGCGGCGTTACCAGGAGGGCGGCGCCGTGACCCTCTCGCCCAATGACAGCCTCATGCTGGCCTACCGGCGCATGAAATTATTCGACGTGTCGCAGATTCCGGTGATGGATGGCGAACGCCTGGTCGGCATCGTCGATGAATCCGACCTGGTGCTGTACCTGCATACCGATCCGGCGCGCTTTCAGGATCCGGTCAGCACGGCCATGGTGCGCACGGTCGAAACCATCGCTCCGAGCGCGCCCATCGGTGATCTGCTGCCCATCTTCCAGCGCGATCACGTGGCCATCGTCGCCGAGCAGGGCCGCTTCGTGGGACTGATCACCCGCATCGATCTACTCAACTACCTGCGCAAGCAGCTGGGGTAGGTAGAATGACCTCATGAGTGAACAGATTCAGGAGCCGGCGCCCGAGGAGGCGGAATCACGTTCCGCGTTCGCCACGCGTGTGATTCACGCGGGCCAGCATCCCGATCCCAGCACCGGCGCGGTCATGCCGCCGATCTACGCCACCTCGACCTACGTGCAGAGCAGCCCGGGCGTGCACCAGGGATTCGAATACTCGCGTTCGCAGAATCCGACGCGCTTCGCCTACGAGCGCTGCGTGGCCGATCTCGAGGACGGACGGCGCGGCTTCGCCTTCGCCTCCGGGCTGGCCGCCACCGCGACCTTGCTGGAACTGCTGGCGCCGGGCGATCATGTGGTGGCCTCGGACGACATGTATGGCGGCAGCCGACGGCTCTTCACGCGCGTGCGCGCACAGTCGGCCGGCTTGAACTTCTCGTTTGTGGACATGCGCGATGTGGGCAAGGTAGAAGCGGCCATGCGCGCCGAAACCCGGCTGCTCTGGGTCGAGACACCCAGCAATCCGATGCTGAAGCTGGCGGATCTGGCCGGACTGGCGGCGCTGGCGCGCCGTCACGGAGCGATCGCCGCGGCCGATAACACCTTTGCCACACCCTACCTGCAGCGCCCGCTCAAGCTGGGTTTCGACCTGGTGATGCATTCGGGCACCAAATATCTCAGCGGGCATTCCGACGTGGTCAACGGTGTGCTGGTCGTGAACGACAACAGCGATCTCGCCGAGCGCGTTGAGTTTCTGCAAAACTCCGTGGGCGCGATCGCCGGGCCGTTCGACGCCTTCCTGGCATTGCGCGGGGTCAAGACGCTGGCGCTGCGCATGCAGCGACACTGCGAGAACGCGCTCGAGCTGGCTTCGTTTCTGGAGCACCATCCCAAGGTGAAGCGTGTGCACTATCCGGGACTGAGCTCGCACCCGCAGCACGCACTGGCGCGCCAGCAAATGCGCGACCCGCGCGGTCACAGCGCCTTCGGCGGCATGGTCTCGATCGAACTCAACGGTGGCATCGAGGACGCGCGGCGTTTTCTGGAGCGCTGCGAGGTGTTCACGCTGGCGGAATCGCTCGGGGGAGTGGAAAGTCTGATCGAACACCCGGCTATCATGACCCATGCCAGCGTGCCGCCCGAGGCGCGCGCGGCGCTGGGGATCACGGATACGCTGTGCCGCCTGTCGGTGGGCATCGAAGCGGTCGAG
>DASXLF010000272.1:0-3818 GCA_036496405.1 Steroidobacteraceae bacterium
CAGACCACCAGGCGTTCGCCCGGATAGTCGGGGCTGGTGATCTCCGCCATGTTGCGGTCATCGAACAGCGAGGGCTGCAACGGCCCGCCCTCGGCCGCGAGCTGCTTGATCGCGGGAGCCCGCAGCGCGGTGATCCAATCCAGACCGGCCGGGCGCAGCGTCTGCTCGATCCGCGCGCTGGTCAGCAGTCCGCGGTCGCCCACCATCACCACGCGCTGCAGGTGGAAGCGCTGCTTCAGCTTGTCGACCTGTGCCGACAGCGTCACCGGATCGGCGGTATTGCCTTCGAACACCTCGACCGCTACCGGGCAGCCGTTGGATGTGCACATCAGGCCGATGACAATCTGCGGCCGGTCACCACGGTGGTCGCGGCTGTAGCCGTGCTGCGCCAGTTCGCAGCAGCGCCCTTCGAGATAAGTGGAGGTGACATCGTAGAGCAGCAGTGCGCCGTTCTTCAGATGGCGGCGGGCCAGCGTGGCTTCGATCAACGGCTGCTCGCTGCCCAGCCAGTCGAGCGCGGCATAGACCTCCTTGGCGGCGACGCGGCCGAGCCCCAGCATCTCGCCCAGCGAATGGCCGGCGGTGGCGGGATCCAGCATCCGCGCGGTCGCCAGCTTGGCCGCTGGCTCGAGCAGGCGCGCGACGATCAGAGCCAGCGCCAGATCGCGCCGGCGTTGCGGTGCCCGACGGGGCAGCAAGGCGTCGAGCGCGATGCGGCGGGCGGTGCCCAGCGCGGCGAGCACATGGCCGTGCGGCAGCGCGCGGACAATTTCCACCGCCTCGGCGGCGGGCAACAGTTTGTCACCCCGCAGCACCGCACGGAGTTGCTCAAGGCGTTCGGCGGGCCCGGGTATGCTGATCGACATCACAGACTATCAATCGGGCCGAAATAAAGCCGCTCTAGGTCAGGTATTGTGGCCTGGTTCTAGCAGCCACAATCATCGGTATCATTCCAATTCTTTTGGTGATCTTCGTGATCATCGAATTCCATGCGCTGAACGATATGATCGCGGAATGGAAAACAGCGTGGAAGAGTGACCCGGCTCGGGGGGTGATCAGCATCGAATAGCGACCCATCCCGGGAATCATTGAATGCTCTCCTGGTTGTGCTTGGGGGAGCGTGGCCGGGGATGGTAACAGTGGAAACGATTGGCCGGATCAGGCGGGCGTTCTGGGTTGATAAGAAGCCGATCCGCCAGATTGTTCGCGAGTTGAGGATCTCGCGGCAGACGGTGCGCAAGGCGATCCGGGGATCGTCGACCGAGTTTCGCTACGAGCGGCAGGTTCAGCCGCAGCCGCGACTGGGGCCTTATGTGGCGCGGCTCGAGGCGATGTTGGAGGCGAACAGCCAGCGTCCGGCGCGCGAGCGGCTGACGGCGCAGCGGCTGTTTGAACTGCTACGCGCCGAGGGTTACGCGGGCGCGTATGACAGCGTGCAGCGCCACGTTCGCGAGTGGCGCCGACAGCAGTCACGGCTGGGCCCGGTATTCATCCCGCTGTGGTTCGCGCCGGGCGAGGCCTATCAGTTCGACTGGTCGCACGAAGTCGTGGTGCTCGGCGGCGTGACGACGACTGTCAAGGTGGCGCATATCCGGCTCTGTCACAGCCGAATGTTCCTGGTCCGCGCCTACCCGCGCGAGACCCAGGAGATGGTGTTTGACGCGCACGACCACGCTTTCCGCCTTTTTGGCGGGATGTGCCGGCGTGGCATTTACGACAATATGGCGACGGCGGTCGAAGCGGTTTTTGTCGGCAAGGAACGCCGCTTCAACCGCCGTTTTCTGGCGATGTGCTCGCATTACCTGGTCGAGCCCATCGCGTGCACGCCGGCGGCGGGCTGGGAGAAGGGCCAGGTCGAGAACCAGGTCGGCAACGCGCGCGAGCGACTGTTCACACCGCGTCTGCATTTTGCCAACTACACCGAGCTCAACGCCTGGCTGGAAGCGCGCTGTCTCGCGCAGGCGCGCGCGAGCGCTCACCCCGAGCAGCGCGATAAGACGGTCTGGGAGGTATTCGAGGCCGAGCGGGCCAGCCTGATCGCCTATCGGGGGCCGTTCGACGGGTTCCGCGAGATCGAGGTGGCGGTGTCGAAGAGCAGCTTGGTGCACTTTGACCACAATCGCTACAGCGTCGCGGTCAGGGCGGCGCGGCGCACCGCACCGATGCGGGTTTACGCCGAGCGCATCGTCGTCTGGTACGACGGCGAGATTGTCGCGGAGCACCGCCGCCGCTTTGGTCGCGGCCAGACCGCCTACGATCCCTGGCATTACCTGCCGGTGCTGGCACGCAAGCCGGGGGCGCTCAGGAACGGCGACCCGTTCCGCAACTGGGATCTGCCGCCGGCACTGGCGCAGATCCGGCGCCAGCTTGCCGGGCATGACGACGGCGATCGCCAGTTTGTCGACATCCTAACGGCCGTGGCCGAGGCCGGGCTCAACGCGGTCGAGGCAGCCTGTGCCGAAGCGCTGTCGGCCAAGCTGTTCGGCCGCGACGTCGTGCTCAACATCCTGGCGCGGCAGCGCGATACCGCCCCGCCTCGGCCAGTAGCGACCCCGGCGGCGCTGACCCTGGCGATCGAGCCGGCGGCGGACTGCGCCCGCTATGACCGGCTGCGCCACCCGCTGCCACATGAGCAAGCTTACCGTGGAGCGGCATGAGATCATCGAGCTGCTGGGCCAGCTCAAGCTGGCCGGAATGCGCGCGGCCTATGATGAGGTGGTCGCCGCGGGGCTGCGCGCCCAGCACTCGTTTCAACGCATCTTCGGCGAGTTGCTGCTCGCCCAGCTGGCCGATCATCGTGCCCGATCGATCGCCTACCGCATGGGGGTGGCGCGCTTCCCGGTAATGAAGAACCTCGCCGAGTTCGATTTCGCGGTCTCACCGGTCAACCAGGGGCTGGTGCGCGAACTGCACCAAGGCGGCTTTCTTGCCACCCAGCGCAACGCCGTACTGATCGGCGGGACCGGCACCGGCAAGAGCCATATCGCCATAGCAATCGGCGCCAATTGCGTGCGCAACGGCGCCCGTGTGCGTTTCTTCACCGCCGTCGATCTGGTCAACCAGCTCGAGGCCGAGGCCCACGCCGGCAAGGCCGGGAAGCTGGCGGACCAGCTTGTCCGGGTCGATCTCGTCATTCTCGACGAACTCGGCTACCTGCCGTTCCCGGTCAGCGGCGGGCAGATGTTGTTCCATCTGATCAGCCGACTGTACGAGCGCACCTCGATCGTCTTGTCGACCAACCTGGCCTTTGCCGAATGGCCGAGCGTCTTCGCCGATGCCAAGATGACCACGGCGCTGCTCGACCGGCTCACGCACCACTGCGACATCCTCGAAACCGGCAACGAGTCCTGGCGCTTCAAGAACCGAAGCTGAGGCCCGTGGCCCGCGGATCGCCCCCGGGGGCCCACAGCGCCTCCCCACGCGCGTCGCTCCGTCGCTCGTGAGGGCACTGCGCGACGCGCGCGGGTCCCCTCCGTGGACTCCGGGGACGACCGCTACTCAACCGTTGGTGCGGGTCGCTATTGAACGCTGATTCCGGGTCGCGCTTCGGCGCTGATTGACACGTGGTGGATTTTCGGGTGGATCCGCAGCGTAGGGCTGCGGTGTAGTTGAGGTGGCCATCGGCTCAGTCGGCTAAGGAAGGTCTGAACAAGGGCTTGGCACGAGGAGGATGAAGGGCCTGGCGGTTGTTCACTGGCTACAGTGTGGGGTGATTGGGGCGTGCTGGTGCCGTTTTGGGATGTCTGTACCCTTATCAGCCGGGTTGCGGACACACTACGCCCCTTGGCAGCGCAATAGATGCCGACGCATCATGAACA
>DASXLF010000273.1:0-1827 GCA_036496405.1 Steroidobacteraceae bacterium
TCGACGCGCGGCTGGCGCTGCCTGTGGCTCACGCTGGACGACCGCGACGCCGAACTGTCCGTCCTGCTGTTTCGGCTGCGGTCGGTACTGGCACTGGATGGCGTTGCGCTGCCCGAACCCCTGTCCGGCCCGCACACTCGCTTCGAGGACCGCGCGGCGCCGATCGACAGCATGGTCCAGGCGTTGGCAAGTCTTCCGGGGCAGACTGCGCTTTTCATCGATAACCTCGCCTTTTGCGAGGACCCGGCGCTCGGTTCCTTCTTGTCGAGGCTGGTATTCGGAACGCCGGCACGGCTTCATCTGATGCTCTCCACCACGCGCACGGTGCCGGTGGACACGGTGCGAGCCAAGCTCGAACTGGGCGCGACCGAACTGCATGGACGCCACTTGAGCTTCGATCGCGACAACACCGCGCGGCTGTTCGAGCAGGTCGGGCTGACGGGCGCCAGCGAACAGGAACTCGATCGCATCGTCGCGCAGACCGAGGGCTGGGCCGCTGCGGTGCGCCTGCTACAGGTGCTGCTGGCTGCCGAACGGGTAACCGCCGGCGGGGTGGGGGTGCCGGACATCGATGCCCTGCTACGGCGCTTCGGCGGCGACCATGACGACATAGCGCGCGTGCTGACACAGCGCGTGCTCGTGGGCTTCGACCCGGAAGTTGTCCGCTTTATGGAGGAGATCGCGCTGGTACGCGAATTCAACGCTGAGCTTGCCATCCGCATGACGGGACAGGCGGCCGCCGGGTGCTGGCTGGAAAGGCTGGTGTCGAGCAACCTCCTCACCTTTCCGCTTGACAGCAGCCGGCGCTGGTTCCGCTTCCACACCTTGCTGCGCGAGTTCCTGCTCGCCGAGGCCGCACAGCACCTGAGCGCCGGTCGTCGACGCGAACTGCTGGAGCGGGCTGCGTGTTGGCATCGCGATCGCGGCGATCATGTCGCCGCAATCGGGATTGCCCTTGAGGCCGGTGCCACCACGATGGCGCAGGAGTTGCTGGACCGCATGGCTCACGTGGTGGTGGGTGACCATGGCCGGATGGGCTCGCTGATCCACTGGGTGGACCTTCTGATGGATGCCGGCGTGCGGCCGTCGCCCGATGTTCACGCCTGGTACGTGTGGGCGCTGTGCGACAGCCTGCAGTACGAGCGTGCGCGCCGGGCGCTCGACGAGTTCGACCGCAGGGTGGCCGAAGACCCTGGCTTCGCAGGCGACGACGTGCGGGCGCGTCTGCAGTTCTTGCGCATGCTGGTGAATGTGTTCATCGACCGATTGGAGGATGCGCATGCAGAGGCCTGCGCGTGGCTGGCGCGGGGCGCGACCGCCGATGCCTTGACCGTCGCCACCATTACCTCAATCGCCGCCATCGCCGAGATCGATCGGGGCGAGCTGAACTCGGCACGCCAGCGCATGGATCTTGCGCGCGCAGCGATCGACCGATCCGACAGTGCCTATGGACTGGCCTGGGTCTGCATCCTGCGTGCCTGCGTCGAGATCGGGCAGGCGCGCCCGGTCGAAGCCGACGCGTTGTTGCGTGCAGGGCGCGATCAGGTTGTCAGGGTGATCGGTGCCGATGCGAGCGTGGTTGTCACGCTGGACTTCGTGCACGCGCGGGCGCTGCTCGACATGGGCCTCGAATCCGCCTCGCGAGAACTGTCCATGCGCGGACTCGCACGTGCGATGGACCATGGCATCGTCGCTTCGCTCGAACACGGGTTGATCGCCAGCGTCGCTTTCTGGGGTGGACCACGGGATGCTGTCGTGAACGAGGCGTTGCTCTATCGGGTGGCCAACAGCTATCCCACACGAGGTCCGGCGCTGCTGGGGGCCAGC
>DASXLF010000274.1:0-2336 GCA_036496405.1 Steroidobacteraceae bacterium
TGCTTCAGGCCGTGCACCGGCCGCATGGGACACGGCGCGCTTCGCAGGCCGCGACAGCATGGACCGCATCGGTTGGGGCAGCGTCACCGTGCCCGGCACGGTGTCGGGCTGGCGGGCGATCTGGGAGAGGTTCGGCTCCCTGCCCTTCGAGGATCTGTTCGAGCCGGCGATCCGGTACGCCCGCGACGGCTATCTGGTGTCGCTCACCGTGCATCGGCAGTGGGACAAGCAGGTGAAGGACTTGCAGGCGCAGCCGGGGTTCCGCGAGACCTTTGCGCCCAGGGGCCGCGCGCCGCTACCCGGCGAACGTTTCAGCTGTCCCGACCAGGCCGCGACTCTGGAGAGCATCGCGCGCACTGGCGGCGAGAGCTTCTACCGCGGCGAGCTGGCCGCATCCATCGCCCGTCATGCCCGCGAGACTGGTGGCCTCATGACCGAGCGGGACCTGGCGGCCCACACCGCCGATTGGGTCCGCCCGATCAGCATGCGCTACCGCGACCTCGAACTGCACGAGATTGGCCCCAACGGCCAAGGCATCGGCGCCCTGATGGCGCTGGGCATGCTCGATAACCTCGATGTTCGCGCATGCGGCCTCGACAGTGCGCAGGCCCTGCACCTGCAGGTCGAGGCCATGCGACTGGCCTTTGCCGACCTGCACGCGCACGTGGGGGACCCGCAGCACATGAAGGTGTCCGCCGACCAGTTGCTGGACCCCGGCTACCTGAAGGATCGCGCGCGCCACATCGATCCGTCGCGCGCCGGCGAGCCGCAACCCGGCCGGCCGCACAGCGGCGGCACGGTCTACCTGACCACCGCCGACCGGCACGGCACCATGGTGTCGTTCATCCAGTCCAACTTCAAGGGCTTCGGCTCGGGCGTGGTGGTCCCCGGTACGGGCATCGCGTTGCATAACCGCGGGTGGGGCTTCAGCACCTGCGCAGATCACCCGAACGTGGTGGCGCCGGGCAAGAGGCCCTTTCACACGATCATTCCCGGCTTCGTGACCAGGGGCGGCCAGCCCTTCATGAGCTTCGGCGTCATGGGCGGCTCGATGCAAGCGCAAGGACACGTGCAGGTGATGAGCCGGCTGGCCGACTTCCACCAGAATCCGCAAGCGGCCAGTGACGCGCCGCGCTGGCGCATCCAGGACGACAACGTGGGCGTGGCGGTCGAGTGGAACTGCCCGTCCGAAGTCGTGGCGCAACTGCGCGCAATGGGCCACCGCGTGGAGGTGGCGCCACGCTTCAACCTGGAATTCGGCAGCGCGCAGATGGCCATGCGCCTGCACGACGGCTACCTGGCCGCCTCGGACCATCGCAAGGACGGCTACGCGGTCGGACTGTGACCCGAGCAACCTGTCCGCGTGCACGGCAGCAGTTCTTCTTCAAGCGGCGAGCGCCAGCTGCCTTGAGCCATTCAAGGCGGAGGTCGATTGCAGGTACTGAACTGCGGCTTGCGCACTGATCAGGCAGCCTTCCGCCCAGCCCAAATGATCGGTGAAGATGTCGGAGCAAAGCAGCAGGTCCGGCGCCAGCGCCATGAAGCTACTTTGGCATTTCGAAGGCGGCGAATTCCGGTAGAAGCCGATTCCGCTCTCCCAGAATTTCCAGCGGCATTGATCGGCATCGGTACCCTTGGGGAGTCGGCATCCCAGATGGCGCTCGAGAAGTTCGGTTGGCAATCCGCCGCAAGTCTCCAGAATTCCGTTCAGCGCACGCGCGCTGGGACCATCACAGTAGAACCATAGCGTTCGGCTGCCAGCTGTGATGTAGAGCTTGCGCAGCGGCGTATCCGCAATCACACAATTGGAGTCCGGGAAGCTTTCGTTCCACCATGCCTTCTCGAACTGCACATAGCCCTTGAGCAGCGGGATGCCTTCCAAAGTTGCGTCTGCCCCGTCCGAACTGCGTCCGGGCCAACCATGAATTCGTTGCGCGTCTTGCGGCAGCGCCGCCAGAATCACCAGGTCTGCCCGGTCACGGAACGCTCCTCGGTCGCTGGTGAAGCGCAGCCGATAGCCACGATCTCCACCAGTGGGACGCTCGATGGCCTTGAGTTCGGCCCCCATATGAAGATCTACGTCGTCGCCCAACTCACGCATCATGGCTTGTGCCAGTGCCTGCAAACCATCGCGCAAGCAAAGCCATCGCGTTGCGCGTCCATTGAACAGGGACTCGGTTTCGGGGTGGTGGTTCAAGATGCTGAAGCCCGCCTCAATCGGGAGATGCGGATGCAGCAGGGAGTCATAACCGCATGCCGACCTCAATTGATCTGCCGCGGATTCACCAACCACGGAGTTGCAAAATTCTGCAAACCCAGAGCGGCGGTTCGCGGAG
>DASXLF010000275.1:0-2082 GCA_036496405.1 Steroidobacteraceae bacterium
CTGGTTGCGCAGCAGTATGCGAACGGCGAGGCGATCCACATGGCGCAGACGCTGGAGATCGACGCCCTCATCGATCCGGCCGACACCCGGGCCTGGCTGGTGCGTGGGTTGGCCTCGTCCGCCGCGTCGCGCCGTCCGGCCGCGGCGTACGTCGACACCTGGTGAAAGGGATTCCGTAAACTGCGCTGCTTTGCGCATGAACCTTGTTGCACGACTCTTTGGCGCGCTGCTGCTGAGCGTGCTGCTGGCGAATCCGCCGGCACTCGCGCAGGTGCGCCAGGCGCGCGATGAGGTGCGCTGGACCGGGAGTTGGGCCGCTGCGCCGCAGGACTACGCACAGGCGCTCCCGTGGAGCGGTGCGCCGTCGTCGCCCCCACCTTTGCTCGACAACCTGACATTGCGTCAAGGTCTGCAGCCCACCTTGGGCGGACAGCGCGTCAGGGTGCGGTTTTCCAATCGCTTCGGCAACATGCCTCTGCATATCGCGTCGGCGAGCGTGGCGCGCAGTACGGGCGGAAATGCGGTTTCTCTCGCCTCGCTGCAAAGCTTGCGATTCGATGGGCACGCCGGCGTCACGATCGCGCCGGGTGCGGAGGTGTGGAGCGATGCGACCTCATTCGCCGTGGCGCCGGACCAGGCCGTCTCGGTCAGTTTTCACGTCGATGCGCCGGTGTCGTTCGCGACCGTGCATCACCTGACACCCGGCGCGACATGGATCATGCCGGGCGATGCCGTCCGGCAGGCCAACTGGACCAATGCCACGCGTTCCGGGTGGAACCACATCGTGACCGGTCTGGATGTGGTTGGCCCCCGGGCCTCGCGCGTCGTGGTCGCGTTCGGCGATTCGATCACCGAGGGCGCGGGCATCGTGGGCGATGGGCATGCCGTGCGCTATCCCGAGCGGCTGGCATTGCGCTTGCGCGGAAGGCCGGGCAGCGCAGGGCTGTTCGCGGTGCTCAACGAGGGCATTTCGGGCAATCGCCTGCTCAGCGACGGTGCCGGGGCCAAGGGGGTCGAGCGCTTCGAGCGCGACGTGCTGGGACAGAGCGGCGTGACGCACGTCATCATCCTCATCGGCATCAACGACATCGGCTTGACCTTGCAGGATTCAGGCGGGCGACTCGGCGCTCCGAATGTTGATCAGATCACCGCTGGCCTGCAGCAATTGATCGACCAGTCGCGTGCCTGGGGCGTCAAGGTGCTGTTGGGCACGCTGCTGCCCTTCAAAGAGTCGGCCTACTGGAGCGCGGAGAAGGAGATTCGGCGACAGGCAGTGAATCGCTGGATCCGCGGCCAGCAGGGCATCGATGGCGTCATCGATTTCGATGCTGCGTTGCGAGATCCCGCCGACCCGCAGTCGCTGAAGCCGGTCTACGACCTGGGTGATCACTTGCATCCGAGCGCTGCGGGCCATGCGGCGATGGCCGATGCGATCGACTTGCACGCACTCCAGAAATAGCCATCCCATCGCAAATTCGGTCGACACAGGTTTACACAAGACTTCGTCGGCGGCTTACGAACGGTACACATGAGGCAGGGAGGATGAAGTCTCCAGCAACTCAAAGGAGTCCTCATGAAAAAACTGGCTGTCACTTTTGCGATGGGCGCTGCTTCACTTCTGTCCGTTGGCGCCATGGTCGTGCCGACCGCCGCCCAGGCGCAGGCCGTGATCTCGGTGCAGGTGGGGCCGCCGCCGGCGCCGCGCTATGAGCGCGTGCCGCCGCCCCGCCCCGGCTACCTGTGGGCGCCTGGCCACTATGAGTGGAACCATGGCCGATACGTCTGGCAAGGCGGCAACTGGATGCACGCGAGGCCGGGCTACGCCTACCGCGCGCCCCAATGGCACGAGCGCGGCGGCCGCTGGGAATACCAGTCCGGCGGATGGGACAACGATCACGACGGCGTGCCAAACCGGTATGACCATCGCCCGAACAATCCGTCCCGAAGCTGATTTCCGCAAGGGCGCCGCCTGAGGCGCGGCGCCCTCAGCGAGGAGTGAGTTCTCGCTCCGCTCCTTCCGACTGTTTCAATTTCGTCAACACGGCTGTTCGGATTCATTAGGGTTTCTACTAAGAAATCAGG
>DASXLF010000276.1:0-1958 GCA_036496405.1 Steroidobacteraceae bacterium
GCTGCCAACCCAGTTTCACCAACCCTTCGAGGAAGGCGCGGGCGCGGGCTTGCCCCTCAGGATCCTTCTCGGCATAGACCATCAACACCGCGACCCGCCGCAGGCGGGATGGCTGCTGCGCGCGCAAGGCAGGCAACGCCAGCGCCAACGCGGATATGCTAAGCAAGCCGAAGACGAATCGGCGCCGCCTCATGATCCTCCCTCGCACGCTGATTAAGCATTCTACCCGGTGAGCCTGCGTTGTCCTGCCGAATGTCACGAATTTCTTTCATTACCGGTCGGGAATAGCGATGGGCATGATCGGTTACATCCTGCTGTTTATCGGCGCGCTCGCGGGGGGCTTCGTGTCGGGCCTCGCCGGTTTCGGCACCGCGCTGATGGCACTCGGCATTTGGCTCTACGTGCTGCCGCCCTCGGCCGCGGTGCCGCTGGTGCTGATCTGCTCGGTGGTGGCGCAGACCGCAACGCTGCCGTCGATGTGGAAGAGCTTCGATCTCACGCTGGTCTGGCCGTTCCTGATCGGCGGATTGTTGGGCGTGCCGCTCGGCACGATGCTGGTCGCGCATGCCGATCCCAACGTCTTCAAACTGACCGTCGGCATTCTGTTGCTGGTGTTCCCCACCGCGCTCTATTTCTGCGCGCCGATGGCGTTCGAGTTCGGCGGCAAGATCGCCGACGGCATCATCGGCTTCATCGGCGGCATCCTCGGCGGACTTGCAGGCCTCTCCGGTCCGCCGCCGATCCTGTGGGCGAGCGTCCGCGGCTGGGGCAAGGACGAGCGTCGCGGCGTCTTCCAGACCTTCAACTGGACGGTGCTGTTTGCTGCGCTGTGCCTGCAGGCCGCAAGCGGTCTGGTCGCGCGCGAAGTGATCTGGCTTGCGATGCTCGCCTTTCCCGCAACAGTGTTGGGCAGCTGGATCGGCGCGCGACTTTATCACGCGCTGAACGACCGCAATTTTCGTGACGTGGTGCTGGGAATGCTGGTCCTGTCCGGCCTCACGCTGGTCTGGAATAGCCTCAATTAATTCAAGCTCCGCATGGCGGCCATGCGGACCTCCTGTGCGCTGTACCTGCATCGGCAAAGCGGATAGTTGTCGCGCGCCATGTCCACCCTTTCCAGCCAGCATCAGCAAGCCACCACGTCGCGCGAGCGGCTCGGCCTGATGCTCGGCTTTGTCGGCATGGCGATTTTCGGCGGCACGCTGCCGGCAACGCGGATCGCGGTGTCGGCGATCGATCCGGTCGCGCTGACGGCGATGCGCACCGCGATCGCCGGCATCTGTTCTCTGGCGCTCGTGCTCGCGCTGCGCCGGAAATTTCCACCGCGGCATCTGTGGCTGCAGCTTGCGGTCGCCTCGGTCTGCGTCGTGATCCTGTTTCCGTTCCTGATGGCGCTGGCGGTGCAGACCGTCGACGCCTCGCATGGCGGCGTGGTGCTGGGCGCGCTGCCGATCGCGACCGCGCTGGTCGCGGTGCTGATCACCCACGAGCGGCCAAGGCCGCTGTTCTGGATCGCCTCGCTTGCGGGTGCTGCGATCGTGGTTGCCTTCGCGCTGCGCCAAGGCGGCGGTTCGCTTTCCCCAGGCGATCTCCTGCTTTTCGGAGCCGTTGCGGCGTCCGCGATCGGTTACGCCTTTTCCGGCAAGCTCACCGCCAGCATGCCGGTCTGGGAGGTGATCAGCTGGGCGCTGGTGATCGCGCTGCCGCTGTCGCTGCCGGTTGCCGTCTTCACCTTGCCCCCAGACCTCGGCCAGATCGCGCCAAAACCGTGGCTCGCGCTGCTCTATGTTGTTTCCGCAATGGATCGGCTTCTTCGCGTGGAATGCGGGGCTCGCAATGGGTGGCATCGCCCGGGTGTCGCAGATGCAATTGCTGCAGCCTTTCGTGACGTTTGCGCTCGCGGCGATCTTCATCGGCGAAACCATCACGCCGCAGATCGTGCTGTTCGCGGCCGCCGT
>DASXLF010000277.1:0-2207 GCA_036496405.1 Steroidobacteraceae bacterium
CCATATTTTGACCTGGGCCTCGCCGTGACGGGCCACCGTCTGCGCCTTGTTCAGCCCCTGCAGCGCGCCGTAGTGGCGTTCGTTGAGTCGCCAGTGACGCTCGACCGGCAGCCATAGCAGATCGAGTTCCTCAAGCATCAACCATTGGGTGCGTATGGCCCGGGTCAGCACCGAGGTCAGGACCAGATCCGGCACCAGGCCTTCACGCTTGAGTTCACGTCCGGATTGCCGCGCCTCCTCGCAGCCCAGAGGGGTGAGATCCACATCGGTCCAGCCGGTGAACAGGTTCTCGAGGTTCCAGAGGCTTTGACCATGACGCACCATCACCAGTTTTCCGGCCACGACTTGCTCCTTAAGTCAGACGCACTACGGCCCTGGTCGCGGCCAGTGAGTCCAGCGCCTCGACCGCGACCGTCAAAGCCGACAGATCCGGGGTAGCCAGTGCGCGCAGATCGCGCAACACCTGCTCCCAGTGCTCGAGCGCGCGCTGTGCGGCGACGCCGCGCCCGGCGGCCGAGGGCAACAGCGCCGCCGTGCTCAAGCGCAGGTGTGCCGCGAGACTCGCGCTCTGCAGGCGCGTGCGTGCCGCGCTGCCCCAGTTGCCGATGGCGGGCAACTGATCGATCGCCGCGTGCAGCCAATCCAGACCGAGCCGGGCACCGAGGCCAAAATGCGCGCGCGTGACCGCGCGGGCACTGGCGCCGGAGTCTCGCATGAGCTGTACCAGGTCGGGGGCGACCTGCAATGGCTCGAGCGCCGACAGCGATTCGCTCAATCGCAGCGGCAGACCCATGGCGCTGTAGTCCGCGCAGCGCTTGAGATAGCGCGAACGATCCAGCCCCGCCAGTGCCGCAGGCGTGACCTGCGCCAGCTCGTGCAGCAGCGGCAGCAGCCGCGCCACCGCGGCGCCCACCACGGGGTAGTCGCGGCGATGCGCCAGCAGCCAACGGGTCAGGTGACGCAGGTAAGCGCTGGTCGCGAGCAGTGCGTGATATTGATCTTCGGCTTTGATGCGACCGTCGAGGGCCTCGAGTTCGACCCATAAGCGGCGCAGATCGGCGCTGTCGCGCGCGATGGTGTAGGCGCGCGCGACTGCGACCGCGTTGGCATCCCCATCCTGCGCGCATTGCATGAGCAACGCCGGGCCCACGCGATTGACGATGCTGTTGGTGGTCGCGGTGATGATGATCTGCCGGCGCAGGCGATGGTGTTTGATGCGATCGGCAAACCGCCGTTGAAATGCCTGCGGGAAATAACGCTCGAGTTCGCGCGCGAGATAGGGATCGTCGGCGCTGCCGCTGTCAGAGAGGGCGTGATTCAGCGCGATCTTGCCGTACGAGAGCAGCAGCGCCAGTTCCGGGCGGGTCAGGCCGCGGCCTTCGCGCCGGCGCTGTTCGATCTCATCATCACCGGGAAGGAACTCGACCGCGCGATCGAGTTCACCGTGACGCTCGAGCCAGCGCAGCAGCTGCTGATGTTCGCTCAATTCCTCGACTGCGCGACGTTCCATGAGGCTGATCGCCTGGCTCTGCAGATAGTTGTTACGCAGTACCAGCGCTGCGACCTCGTCGGTGGCCGCCGCCAGCAACCGGTTGCGCCGCTTACGCGCAATCGGTGCGCCGGCTACCGGCGCGTCCAGCAGTATCTTGAGATTGACCTCGACATCGGAGGTATTGACGCCGGCCGAATTGTCGATGAAATCAGCATTGATGTGGCCGCCGGCGGCGGCGTACTCGACTCGGCCGCGCTGCGAGAAGCCGAGATTGCCGCCTTCCCCGACTACGCGAGCGCGCAGCTGCGCGCCGTCGACGCGTACCGCATCGTTGGCCCGGTCGCCGATCTCGCCGTGGCGCTCGCTGCCGGCTTTGACGTAGGTACCGATGCCGCCGTTCCACAGCAGGTCGACCCGCATGCACAGGATCGCGCGAATGACCTCCACCGTGCTGACACGCGGCTGCGGCAGGTCCAGCAGCAGCCGCGCTTCCGGCGACAACGTGACGACTTTTGCCGCACGCTCGAATACGCCGCCGCCACGCGAGATCACGCGCCGGTCGTAATCATTCCAGCCGGAACGCGGCAATTTGAACAGGCGCCGACGTTCACGCAGCGCGCGGGCGGCGTCCGGATTGGGATCAATGAAGATGTGCTGGTGATTGAACGCGGCGAGCAGTCGAATTTGCGGCGACTGCAGAGCACCGTTGCCGAAT
>DASXLF010000278.1:0-3225 GCA_036496405.1 Steroidobacteraceae bacterium
GATGCCGAATGGTCACGCCCGGTGCCAGGTTGGTGACGCCCTCGTACTTGGCGGGCTCATCGGTCACCACGACGATCTGGCGGGCGCCTTCGGACGCCAGTTCGCGCGACATGGCCGGCACGTCGAGCTGGCCGCCGTCCACCGGTTGACCGCCGGTCATCGCGACGGCGCTGTTGAACAGGATCTTGTAGGTCAGGTTGACGCCAGCGTTGATCGACTGGCGCACTGCGAGCAGCCCCGAGTGGTTGTACGTGCCGTCGCCCAGATTGGCGAACATGTGCTTGCGCTTGCTGAATGGCGCCTGGCCCATCCAGGGCACGCCCTCGCCGCCCATTTGCGTCCAGGAGGTCGTCGAGCGGTCCATCCACGTCACCATGCCGTGACAGCCGATGCCGGCCATCGCGATGGAGCCTTCCGGTACGCGCGTGCTGGTGTTGTGCGGGCAACCGGGGCAGAACCATGGCAGGCGGTCGGTGCCACGGCTGTCGCCCTGCGCAGTGGCCCGCTGCTTCGCCTCGATCTCCATCAGGCGAACGTCCATGCGCGCCGCCACATCGGCCGGCACGCCAAGGAACTTGAGACGGTGGGCGATGGCCTTCGCCACCAACGCGGGCGACAGGTCGGCCTTGGCGCGCAGCAGCCAGCTTTCGGCGGGCCTGCTGTGGCTCCATTCGCCACCCGCCCCTTCCGTGTGGTCGTATTTACCGAATACGACGGGGCGATGCTGCGGCGGGTAGTGGTACAGCTCATCCTTGAGTTGCTGCTCGATGATCGGGCGCTTCTCTTCGACCACGAGGACTTCGCGCAAGCCGTGGGCAAACTCGCGCACGCTGGTCGGCTCCAGTGGCCACACCACGTTGACTTTATGCACGCGGATGCCGAGCGCGCGGCATGCCACGTCATCCAGCCCGAGGTCGAGCAGCGCCTGGCGGGTGTCGCTATAGGCCTTGCCGCTGGCGATGATGCCCAGCCGGTCGTTCTGACTCGCCACGACGTTGTGGTTCAGGCGATTCGCCCGCACATAGGCCAGCGCGGCCGGCCACTTGAACTCCATCATTCGGGCCTCGGCCCCCAGCGGGTCATCGGGCCACCGGATGTGAATGCCGCTCTCGGGAGGGGTGAAGTCTTCGGGCAGGACGATGCGTACGCGGTCTGCATCTGTCAGCACCGACGCGCCCGATTCCACCACCTCCTGCACCGTCTTCATGCCGGCCCACAGTCCGCTGAAGCGGCTCATGGCGAAGGCATGCACGCCAAGGTCGAGAATGTCCTGCACGTTGGAGGGAAAGAACACCGGCAGTCCGCACGCCATGAACGTGTGGTCACTCTGGTGCGCCAACGTGCTGCTCTTGGACACGTGGTCGTCGCCAGCCAGTGCGATCACGCCGCCCAGGGGCGCGGTGCCGGCCAGGTTGGCGTGCTTGAGCGCGTCGCCGCTGCGATCCACGCCAGGTCCCTTGCCGTACCAGATGCCGAACACGCCGTCGTACTTCTTGCTGGGCGCATCGAACTCGAGTTGTTGCGATCCCCACACGGCGGTGACACCGAGTTCCTCGTTGACGCCGGGCTTGAAGACCACATGGTTGTCGGCAAGATGCTTCTTCGCCTGCCACAGCGCCTGGTCATAGGTGCCGAGCGGCGATCCGCGATAGCCGGAAATGAACGCGGCGGTGTTGTGGCCGGCGTTCGCATCGCGCGCCCGTTGCATCATTGGCAGCCGCACGAGGGCCTGCACGCCGCTCATGAACGCACGACCGGTGGCGAGGGCGTAGCGGTCGTCGAGGGTCACCTTCTCGAGGGCCTCGAGTTGCAGTTTGGAAACCGGTGCGTTCATGGGGTTGTCTCGCTGGTCATGTCTTGTGTGAATGGGACGGTCAGGCGGGGAAAGCCAGTTGCCGACGTGTGCCGAGCGCGGTCAACTCGCGCGTCAGGCTCTCGGGCAACTCGATGCCCTTGCGTTGCGCTCGCTGCTCCTGCTCAGCGCCGCGCTGTCCCGGCAGGCGCGCGTGCTCGCCGCCGCAATCCCGGTAGTGATCGATCCACTGGTGCATGTAATCGGCCAGCAGGGGCTGCGGCGCAAAGGCTTGCGGCTTGACCATCCAGACGAACGCGCTTTGCCGGCCGATGGCACCTGAAGTCGGCACGTCCTGCCATTCCGGCGCGAATGACTCGGCAGTCGCCGCCAGTGCGCCGGCCAGGCACTCGACCATCATGGCGATGCCGATGCCCTTGTGTCCGCCCATGGGCAGCAGCGAGCCGTCGAGTGCCGCCTTGGCGTCGGTGGTCGGGCGTCCCTCGGAATCAAGAGCCCAACCGGCAGGAATGTCGCGCCCTTCGCGCGCAGCGAGGAGTACGTGCCCGCGCGCCGCCACGCTGCAGGCGATGTCGAAGACGATGGGCGACTCGCCCAGCGCGGGACAACCGAACGCGATGGGGTTGTGCCCGATCGCTGCACCTGTGAACCCTTCCATGGCGAGCAGCGGCGGCGTGCGTTGCCCGACCAGGCACATCGCGCCGGCTTCGGCCGCCTGCAGTGCGTAGACACCGAGCGCGCCCATGTGGCCGCAGGCCTGAACGGCCACCAGAACGCTGGCGGATTGCTCGAGCGCCTGCAACCCGAGCCGCACGGCATGAGCGCCAGCGATCTGGCCCATTGCGCCGTCGGCATCAAGCACGACGCCACCGGGGAACTCGCGATGGCGCAATTGCGCGTGCGGGTTGAAGTCGTTGGCCAGCAGGCGCTCGACATAGGACGGCAGGCGTGTCATGCCGTGGGTCGCGTAGCCGCGCAGTTCGCTGCGCACCAGCAGTTGGGCTGCCTGCAGCGCAGCCTCGGGCGGAACCTGGCACGACGCCAGGATCTGGGCGGTCCAGTCCGTCAAGGACTCGATGGAATGATTCGTCATGGCAGGCAATCGACGCAAGGACTTAGCGAAGGATCAGCAGCCGCTCGGAGAAGGGTCCCCCGCAGACGCTCTGGTAGTACAGCGGCTTGTCGCTGAGCGTGTAGCCGCGCAGTTCCATCAGGAAGCTCGGCTTCTCCGGGTCCAGATCGAGAGAGCGGATCGCGGCGGCGGTGGGCGGCGCAAAGCGGATCCATTGGTCCACGCGCAAGGTAGGCAGGGCCAGTCGTTGCAGGAGCAGTTCGCGCAGATTGCTTTCCAGCTCTTTACGCTCCACGCCGCCGAGCTTCTCGAAATCCTCCGCCCGCAACCAGAATTCGCT
>DASXLF010000279.1:0-1510 GCA_036496405.1 Steroidobacteraceae bacterium
GCAGACGCAGCCCTCGGAGATTCAGCAGGAACACACAGTTGAATCACCGCGCGCCGTACCGCGGGCCGCGCCGCGCGTGATACCGCAGCCACACGCAACTGCGCCGCACCCGCCGCCACCGTCCAAGACACAGATCAGGCCATTGCCGCAGCTGCCGACCGAACAGCGCTAGTGCCGCGGATCGATCCAGCCGTCATCGCCCTCGAGCAGTCGCGACGCTTCATGCGGACCCCAAGTGCCGCACGGATAGTCATACACCGGCGTGGTGTCGCCCAATATGGGATCGACAATCCTCCACTGCGCTTCAATCGCGTCCTGGCGTCCGAATAGACCCAGATCTCCCCGCAGGGCATCACCCAGCAGCCGCTCGTAGGGAGTCAGCGCCTCGCCCGGCTGGCGTGTGACGATGAGTTCCACGTCCTCGCCGGCCATCCGCTCGCCCGGGACTTTGACGCGCATGCCAAAAGCGATGACCACGTCGGGACTCAGCCGCAGCCGCAAGTGACTCGACAGGCTGGGCACCAGTTCACCAAACACCTCGCGCGGCGGCCGGCGGAATTCCACCACCACCTCGGTCGAAGTGACCGGCATGCATTTACCGGCGCGTATGTAGAACGGCACGTCCGCCCAGCGCCAGCTGTCGACGAACAGCCGCACCGCGGCGTAGGTCTCCACCGAGGAATTGTCGGCAACTCCCGGGGAGTCGCGATAGCCATGGTACTGCCCGCGCACGATGCTCTGCGCATCGAGCGGCCGGATGGCATTCAGCACGCGCGATTTTTCGTCGCGCAGCGCGGTGGACGCGCCATGCAGCGGCGCGTCCATGATCATGTTGCTCAACACCTGCAGCAGGTGATTCTGAATCACATCGCGCACCGCGCCGGCCTCTTCGTAGAAGGCGCCGCGGCCCTGCACATCGAAGTCCTCAGCCATCGTAATCTGTACGCTGCGGATGTAGTTGCGATTCCAGATCGGTTCCAGAAAAGCATTGCTGAAGCGGGTGTAGAGAATGTTCTGAACCGGCTCCTTGCCCAGATAATGATCGATGCGAAAAATCGAGTCCTCGGGGAAGTGCTGCCACAGAATCGCGTTCAGCTCGCGCGCCGACTTCAAATCCCGGCCGAAGGGTTTTTCCAGCACCACGCGCGCATTGTTGGCGCAACCGGCGGCGGCCAGACCGCCGATCACGGTGGCGAATACGCTCGGCGGGATCGCCAGATAGTGCAGCGGCGATGCGGCGTTTCCCAAAGCCTCGCGCAGACGCTTGAAGGTGGCGGCCTCGCGATAATCGCCATCCACGTATTGCATCAGCGACGCCAGTTTCTTGAACGCCGTCTCATCGTACGAGCCATGGGTCTTGATCGATTCGCGGGCTCGCTCGATCAGCTTGTCGCGCCCCCAGCCGGAGCGGCCGACGCCGACGATCGGGCAGTCCAGATGACCGCGGCGCACCAGCGCCTGCAGGGCCGGAAAGATCTGCTTGTATGCCAGATCGCCGGTAGCGCCGAAG
>DASXLF010000280.1:0-1690 GCA_036496405.1 Steroidobacteraceae bacterium
CCGGCCGTGCCCGCATTGGTGACCGCCGACGCGGATTGGCTGAAGCAGGTGGAACGCGTTTCGGTTCACGAGCTGCTTTTCCGCACGCGCGGGCTGGGGCGTCCGGCCGACGTGCTGCTCGCGCCATTCTACCAGCTGCAGCATGAGCGCTACACCGTCTACTGGGAGGTGCTGACACCGGCGGCGTGGGACCAGCGCAGGGCGAAATTGGCCGCGCTGGACGCCAGGTGGAGGGCGCTGCCCGGCAGTGCGGTCGATTTTGTGGAGGCGGGTGATCCAACTTCCGAGGGCAGCCACGCGGTTGCCAGCGGCAAGTCCGAGACCGGGGCGATTGGCGGCCGCACGTGGCGGCAGGCGCAGAAAGGCGAGATGATCGCATACCAACTCAAGACGCACGGCCAGGGACAGCTCGCGCTGGAATGTGCGTATGGGGCCAACGATCGCGCGCGAAAATTCGACGTCTGGGTGGATGGCAGCAAGGTGGCTTCGCCGAAGCTCGAGGGCGGAAATGTCGGCGAGATCGTCTTCGAGCGTTACGCGATCCCGGCGGAAGCGCTGGCCGGCAAGTCGTCCGTGACCGTCAAGTTCCAGGCCGACACCAACTGGGACGGCGCCACGGCGAACCTCTTCGCCTGCGCACTGGTCGGCCCCGGCGACCGACCGTAGCCCGCCGGTGGAGAAGGCCATTCGCCGATAGTTGGCCGGGATTTTGAACCGCGGCACAGAGGGCCAGGTGCGCCCGGCGCAGCCTGAGATTTTCGATGTTCCTAACGGCCGACGTCCAGCGGCCATGACCGTCCTTTGGGCCATGCCGAGTTGTCGCCAGGAGCTTCTTCGCTTTGCGCTTCGCTCCCGGCGAACCGTTGAAGAATCGGTCTGTCGTAACCGAATCCTTTTCAGGCCTCTGTGCCTTTGTGGTTCAAAACAGAACCAACCGGAAACGGACGCAATCATCTCAAACAGATTTGCCGCAAAAAGGCGCAAGAGGCACAAAAGCGTCTGGTCCGCAAAGCTGCGTGTTGGAGGGGCCGACCTTGGTCGGACCAACTCAGGAACGCTTCCCCAACCGCAGGTCGCTCCTGCCTTTCGAATGAAAAAGCCCGGTTCCCTCCGTCCGGGACCTTTCAACCTTCAACTTTCAACCGCATGAGTCCGCAGCCCTCAACCCCGCACTCAGTGCGCGTGCGGCAGCACAAACAGCAGCACCGCGAGCAGGTGGCAGCCGGTGCCGCCGAGCGCAAACACGTGCCGCACGACCTGGTGGTAGCGCAGTTGATGCCAGAAGTGGAACACCGTGCCGCATAGATAGCACGCGATGCCGCCGCCGAGCAGCCAGAGCGCCCCGTGCGGCAGGACCGCCACCAGCGGCTTCACGGCCACGAACGGCAGCAGGCCGATGCCGAGATACGCGGTGCCGACGAGCCACGGCAGGCGCTCGTGGAACAGCAGCCGGCTGACCACGCCGAGCACCCCCAGGCCCCAAAGGACGCCGAACAGGCTCCAGCCCCACGCGTCGCGCAGGCTGAGCAGCAGGAAGGGCGTGGCCGTGCCCGCGATGCCGAGGAGCACGGCGACGTGGTTGCGGCGCGTGAATCCCGCGCTCGGGGCATGCGCGCGCGTGCGGCGGAAATTCATGAACGCCAGGTAACCGATCACGAGCGTGACGCCAAAGACGCCGCAGCTCACGATT
>DASXLF010000281.1:0-1648 GCA_036496405.1 Steroidobacteraceae bacterium
TTGAGGACGCGGCCGACCTCCACCTCTCCCGGCAGGCTCGTCGGCAGTTCGATGGTCGCCATGGCGCCGCGCATTGAGGCCGGTGAGGCCGGACCCGTGCCGAGACGCTCCATCAATAGATCGGCGGCCCGGCGTGCCAGATCGTGGTTGTGGCCGCGCACGGCGCGGCCGCCGATGCGTTTGTAGAAGTCGATGGCCGCCGGCACCGCAAGCCAGGCGGACGGGTCGCGCGTACCGGTCCAGCCGAACTCCATCTGAAAGCCCTTGCCGAAACCATGAGAGATCACGGTGGGGTGCAGCCCCTCCTGCGCCTCAGCCGCCGCCCACAGGAAGGCCGCACCCTTCGGCGCGAACAGCCATTTATGGGCATTGCCGGTGACCCAATCGGCCCCCAGCGCCGTCACGTCGAAATCGATATGCCCAGGCGCATGGGCGGCATCGAGCAGCACGCGGGCGCCAACTTTTTTCGCCGCCGCGGCGATCTCCACCACCGGCAGGATGGTGGCGGTGGGCGAGGTGATGTGATCCAGCACCACCAGTTTCGTGCAATCGGTGATCTTGGCCGTCACCGCATCGATGATCGGCTGCGGTCCTTGCAGGGGAAACGGCAGATGCGCCTCCACCAGCAGGGCGCCGCTTTCCGCCGTCACATGACGCAGGATGTTGCGCACGGCGGGATAGATGTGATCGGTGATCAGGATCTCGTCGCCCGGCTTGAAGTGCAGCGAACGCAGCACGGCATTGCATCCGGCTGTCGCGTTCTCCACAAAAGCCAGGTCGGCCGCGCTGGCGCCGACGAATTCTGCCAGCACCGCACCGGCCTCGCTCAACCGGCCCGGCAGCTCGCGCGACATGAAGCGCACCGGCTGGGATTCGAGCCTGCTGCGCAGCTCGCCCTGAACCGCCAGTACCTCCTTCGGTGCCGCGCCGTAGCTGCCGTGATTGAGGAAGGCCATGTCGGGCTCCAGCGCGAAGCGCTCGCGCATGCCGGGGCCGAAATTGGCGATCATCTAAACTCTCCCTCACCCCAATCACGAATTACCGGTTAGCGCCGCCAGCAGGAAGGCGATCAGCACATAGCCCATCACCTTGTGCAGATAGGAATAGTATTTCGGCCAGGATTGCAGGTCGAACGAGTTATGCTCGCTGCGCAGCGTGACGAAGGGCAGCAGGGTATCCAGGCTGTAGATCAGGCGGTCGACGAAGCGCATCTGGCGCAGCCGTACCGCCGGATCGAAACCGAAGATGATGGCGCCCAGCGGCACCAGGGCGAGAATCCATAATCCCGCACGCTGCGGATACAGGCCGAAGCCGATGATGGCCCAGCGCATCGCCTGCCAGAGCCAGGCAATGCCCGTTGAATTGTGCCATTCGCGCAGGTTGCCCGCGTACAGCACTTCCTTCGCCTTGTCGGCATAGCCGGCTGCCTTCAGCACGTCGGAGAGCGTGCGATAGGGCTGCGGGGAATATTGTGGCTGTTTGGCCAGCCAGTCGATGAAGGCCGCGGACTCGCGCGCGGTCACCTCATTGGCATTGCCCGCCTCGCGATAGCCGCCAAGCTGCTGATAGGTAAATCCTTCCAGATCGAGTTCCGTCGGCCAGGCCTGCGGCAGATCCTGCAGCGCCTTGGCGTTGACATTGCGCAAGG
>DASXLF010000282.1:0-12552 GCA_036496405.1 Steroidobacteraceae bacterium
ATTGGACTGCCAGATCGGGCGCGCCCAACATGCGCTACAAGATCAGTTGCCCCATTCGTCGAGAGGAGATTGAATATGTTAGGCATAGGACAGAAGTTTCCCACGTATGCGTTGACCGGTGTGGTATCGAATGACCCCAACAACGCATTCAAGCAGTTCAGCAGCGCCGACCAGGCCGGCAAATGGCAGGTCATATTTTTCTGGCCCAAGGATTTCACCTTCGTATGCCCGACCGAGATCGCGGCGTTCGGCAAACTCAATCGCGAGTTCAGCGATCGCGGTGCCCAGGTGTTCGGTGTCAGCACCGACAATGAGTACGTGCACTTGGCCTGGCGCAAGGAAAAGGAAGAGCTGCGCAATCTGCCGTTTCCGATGCTGTCGGACATCAAGCGCGAGCTCAGCAGCGCCCTGGGTATTCTCGACGCGGAAGCCGGCGTCGCTCAGCGCGCCACTTTCGTGGTTGACCCGGAGGGTGTAATCCGTTTCGTCTACGTCACCGATCTTTCGGTAGGCCGCAACCCGGCGGAAGTGCTGCGCGTGCTCGATGCGCTGCAGACCGACGAGCTGTGCCCGTGCAACTGGCAGAAGGGACAGGACACCCTCAAGGCAGCCTGATATGGAAAACAAGACACTCGATCTGATCCGCGAGGGCATTCCGGATTACGCGCGCGACCTGAAGCTCAATCTGGGCAGCGTGCTCACACCGGAGGGCGCTCCCGGCCTCAACGAGCGGCAGATATGGTCCGTGGCGCTGGCCTCGGCCATCGCTTCGCGCAACAACGCCTTCACGCGCGCGATCGAGTCGGCGGCCAGTGGGACGCTCGACGCCGCGCACGTGCAGGCGGCGCGCGCGGCGGCGGCGATCATGGGCATGAACAATGTCTATTATCGCTTCCTGCACCTGGTGGAGGATGCCGAGTATCAAGCGCTGCCGGCGCGGCTGCGCATGAATATCCTGGGCAATCCGGGCATCGACAAGCTGGACTTCGAACTGCTGTCGCTGGCGGTCTCGGCCATCAACGCCTGCGGCCTGTGCATTACCTCGCACGAGAAGAAGCTGCGCGCGCATGGCATGACACGAGAGATGATCCAGAGCGCCGTGCGCATCGCCGCGGTGATCCATGCCGTGGCCGTGGTACTCGAATATCACTCGGGAGATGCGGGCACGGTGCCGGATGCCGTGGAGGCCTAGCGCCGCTCACGCACTGCTGTTGCTGGCACTGCTGGCGGCCAGCGGTGCGGCGCGCGCCCGGGCGGTGGTCGACGATGATCAGCACACCTTGCAGCTCAAGGTCAGCTCGCCGCGCATCGTCAGCCTCGCGCCCGGAGCCACGGCCATGCTGTTTGCCGCCGGCGCGGGTGCGCAGATCGTGGGCACCAGCGATTATTCCAACGAGCCGGCGGCCGCACAGGCCATTGAGCGCGTGGGCGACAGCCAGAGCTTCGACCTCGAGCGCGTGCTGGCGCTGCATCCGGACGTGGTCGTGGTCTGGAGCGGCGGCACCAACGCCGCGCAGATCGACAAGCTGGAACGAGTAGGACTGCCGGTTTACCGGCACCGCATCGAACGGCTGAGCGATATCCCCGCGAGCGTGCGCCGCCTGGGCGCACTGGCGGGCACGCAATCTCAGGCGAACGCGGCCGCCGATGAGCTAGGCGTCCGCATCGAGGCGCTGCGGCAAAGTCATGCCGATACTCATGCGGGCAGCATATTGATCCAGGTGTGGGATCATCCGATCTACACGGTGGGCCGCAGCGAGCTGCTGTCAGACGTGGTCGGCACCTGCGGCTTTCGCAACGCGTATCAGGATCTGCCCGATCCGGGTCCCGCCGTGTCACTCGAGTCCGTGCTCAAGCGCGACCCGGATGTGATCCTGGCCCTGGGCCCGGATCCGAAGGCGGCCGCGGAGTGGGCGGCCGACTGGCGCGCTTATCCCACCTTGAAGGCGGTGCGCACGGCCCGGATTATTCCATGGACCGATCAGCGGCTATCGCGGCTGGGCCCGAGCATGGTGGCCGCGACCGCGGCGCTGTGCAGCGCCCTGGAGCATTAGCGGCATCGTTTACGTGGGTTTGCGCACATACAGCGCAGCAATTTGAGTGGATATTGCCACAATGGTGCCATGACGCCCGGAAGATCCTTCCAGCTGCTGCTTGACTGGCTGATCCGCGCTGGAACCATTCTCGTCGCCGGCGCCAGCGCAGTAACCCTGTGCGGCTGGCTGCTCAACAATCCCTCGCTCGCAAGTCTCCTGCCCGGCGTGGCCCTGATGCGGGTCAGTACCGCCGTCGGCCTGATTGCCGCAGCCGTGACGGTATGGATGCTGCACACGCGTGCCGTCAGCCCGTTGTGCCGCGCAGTGGCGCGTGCCCTGGGCGCCACGCTGGTGCTACTCGGCGCCCTCGCCATGGCGCAGGATCTGCTGGGATTGAATTTCGGCATGGATCGAGTGATGTTGCGCGAGTTTCCGTTAGCGGTGCTCATCGCGCATCCGGGCAGCATGGCGTTGGCCTCGTCATTCAGTTTTGTGTTCATCGGCCTGGCGCTGCTGACGCTCAAGGCCGCCCGCGCGAGCGTTGCCAGTTGGGCCCATTGGCTCATCGTCCCGCCACTGCTGGTGGCGACGCTGGCGATGATGGGTTACGCGTACGACGTCAGCGCGCTCTATCAGGTGAAGGCCCACACGTCGATGGCCGTGCATACCGCGGCCTCGTTCTTCGTGCTGTCTCTGGCGGTACTGGCGGCCGACACGCACTACGGATTTGCCAGCATCAGCGTCAGCGATACCGCCGGCGGCGTGGTATCACGGCGGCTGCTGCCGACGCTGCCGGTGATGATCTTTCTGCTGGACTGGGTGGCGGTGCAGGGGCAGCGCCACGGGCTGTACGACAGTCACTTCAACCTGGTGCTGACGGTGCTGCTCAACACCGCCGTATGCGTGATAGCGGTGGCATCCACCGCCACCACGCTGCACAAGGTCGATCTCACGCGCCAGCGTGGTGAGGCCGAAATTCTGAGTCTCAACGCCGGACTGGAATTGCGGGTAGAGGAGCGCACCCAGGAACTGGCGCAGGTATCGTCGCAGCTGCGACTGGTGAACCGCTCGCTGGAACTGCTGTCGCAGCAGGACGGCCTGACGGGTCTTGCGAACCGACGCTACTTCGATGCCCACCTGGCCGAACAGATCGCAATCGCGCGCCGCTATGGGCGCACGCTGGCGCTGGTGCTGTGCGACGTGGATTTTTTCAAGGCCTACAACGATCACTACGGACACCAGCCCGGCGATGAATGCCTGAAGGAGATTGCGGGGGCGCTTCGCTCCTGCTGCCGGCGCACGGCCGACATGGCGGCGCGCTACGGCGGCGAGGAATTCGCGCTGATTCTTCCCGAGACTGAAATAGACGAGGCCTTGATCGTTGCCGAAGCGGCCAGGGAAGCCGTGGCGCATCTGGCAATCGCCCATGAGAAGTCGCCAGCCGGCGCCCACGTCAGCATCAGCGGCGGAGTCGCCGTGCTGCTGCACGACACGGAACTCGGCGCGCAACAGTTGATCATGGATGCCGATCAGGCTCTATTTGAAGCCAAACGACTGGGGCGTAACCGCATGGCGGTCGCCGGCAAGACCGGCAGCGGGCGTGGGCGCGACTGCGCCGCCGACAACGGCAGCACCACGGTATCGGTGGCACTGCGCGCGATCGAGGACGTCACGTTGTAAGGCGCGCGCTGTGCGAAAATGCGGCATGCGTTCCCTCCTGGCTCTGTGCTTGCTGCCGGCGCTCTTGCAGGCCCAGACCGTGGCTCCCGTGGCGCCGGTCCGGCCCGTTACCGACAATTACTTCGGCACCGCGGTGGTCGATCCCTATCGCTGGATGGAGACCGGCGGCCCCGAATTGCTGGACTATATGAAGGCGCAGAATGCAGTGACGCAGCAAGCGCTGGCGCCGTTTGCCAGTCAGGATGCACGGATTCTGGGGGAGCTGAAGCAACTCGCCGACACCGTGCCGGCGATCAGCGCCGTTGCGCGCGTACTGGATCATTACTTCTACCTGGAAACGCCGCCGGGCAAGAGCGATGCGCAGCTCATGACACGCGCGGTCGCCGGTGGCGCGGAGCGCCTGCTGCTCGATCCGGCGACCCTGGCTGCGGATAACAAGCATGCCGCCATCGATTACTTCGTGCCCTCGCCTGATGGCCGCTACATCGCCATCGGCGTGTCACTGGGCGGTTCCGAAAATTCGGTGCTGCATGTGCTGGATACGGCCAACGGCCAGCTCATGGGCGAGGCCATCACCCGCGCGCAGGAAGCTGATCCATCGTGGACCGATGACAATCGCAGCTTCTATTACGCGCGTCTGCAGGTCATGGCGGAGGGTGCTGCCGCATCGACCAAGTACGACAACATGCGGGTGTATCGGCATCGCCTAGGGAGCGATGAGGCGCGCGACGTGCCAGTATTCGGACCCGACATCACCAGCGATCCGGCACTGCCCAGGAACGGCAATGTTTCCATCCACGTCGTGCATGGCACCGGGCTGCTGCTGGCCGGACAGGTCTCAGGCGTGGTCGAGACACCGGCCTATTGGGTGCGGCGTAATGCGCGCGGGCCATGGATCCAGGTGATCGCTCACCAGGACGGCGTACTGGCGTTCAGTGCGCACGCCAGTCACCTGTACACACTGACCAAGGGTGGCGCTGGCGGCGGCCCCAGCAACGGACGCGTCATGGGCTTCGATCTGTCGGACTCCAACTTCGCGCACGCGCACGTGGTGCTGCCGGAGAGCGGCCTGGTGCTGTCGGCGATCAGGGGGACGGGTCTGGGCGCGGCTCAGAATGCGCTCTACGTCTATGGGTTTCGTGACGGCTTAAGCGTGGTGACACGCATTGCCTACGGCAAATCCGCAGCGCCGGTGCAGTTGTCACTGCCATTCAGCGGCTCGGTTGCGGGGCTGGACACCGACCAGCGCCGGCGCGGCTTCACAGTGACCATGCAGGGCTGGACCACGCCGAAGCTCGTGTACGCGTATGCGCCGGCAACGCGGGCCTTTACCGATACCGGACTGCAGCCGCGCAATCCAGTGGACGTGTCGATGATCGCCGCAACGGAAGTGCAGGTGCCGAGCAGCGATGGCGCCATGGTGCCGCTGTCTATTCTGTATCGCCGCGATCTGCCGCTGGACGGCTCTCATCCCATGCTGCTGGAAGCCTATGGGGCCTACGGAATCTCCATATTGCCGAGCTTCGATGTGTCGCGGCTGCCGTGGCTGAATCGCGGCGGCATGATCGCGTACGCGCACGTACGCGGCGGCGGGGAGCGCGGCGAAGCCTGGCATCTCGCCGGCATGAAGACCACCAAGCAGCACACGATTGATGATTTCGTGTCCTGCGCCCAGTACCTGATACGGCAGAAATTTACCGCGCCGGAGCATCTGGGAATCTCGGGCACCAGCGCCGGCGGCATCGCCGTCGGTGGATTTCTCACTCAGCAGCCGCAGTTGGCGGCGGCGGTGCTCTATCGGGTGGGCATCACTGACATACTGCGCAGCGAGCAGCGCGCCACCGGCGCGCAAAATGCCTTTGAATACGGCTCGGTAAACGTGGAGCCGGAGTTCCGCGCCATGTATGCCATCAGTCCGTACGCGCGGGTGCGCGACGATCAGCAGTATCCGGCGGTTATGCTGGAGACCGGCGCCAATGATCCGCGCGTCACCAGTTGGATGCTGACCAAGATGACGGCGCGGCTGCAGGCGGCCAATGCGATTGCCCACGGCCCGAATCCCATACTGCTGCGAGTGGATTTCGATGCCGGCCACGGCATCGGCTCGGGTCGGGAACAGGCGCTCAAGCTCAGGGCTGACGAATACACTTTCCTTGGCTGGCGCCTCGGGCTGGATGGCTTCAGCGCTTCTCCATGAGCTCGAGTCGATTGCCAAACGGATCGTTGATGAACACGCGCTCGTAGTCCGCCATGGGCGCGTCGCTGACGATGTCGAGACCCTGTTCGCGGCAGCGCGCGACGATGCCTTTCAGGTCGGTCACGAGCAGGCCGGGATGGGCTTTGGTGGCGGGGTGAAACATCTTATCGACGCCGAGGTGGATCTTCACTTTATCGCTTTCGAACCAGCATCCGCCGCGCTGAGCCAGCGCCGCCGGCTTGGGCATCTCTGGCAAACCCAGCGCCCCACCATAGAATGCCCGCGCCAGCTGCTCGCCGCCGGCGGGCATGGCGAGCTGGACGTGATCGATTCCCACTATCGGCATGGTATGCGCGCTCCAAAGGGGCAATCTTGACTCGACGCGCGGCCGCTGGCCATACTGCGCGCATGGCTGTCAACGCTGCATCTGCCTCCCGCGGGCTCACCCGCTGCTGGTGGCGTCGCTCTCCAAACGGAGTGGGCGCTGGGCGTTGCTGCACGCTGTAATCGCAACCTAAGGTTAAGATCACACCAGAACCCATCTCCGGAGCACTCCGGGATGGGTTTTTTGTTGGGTTTTCGTTATGAAGCTGCCATTCGACATTGCTGGGGACCTGGACACGCCGGTGTCGGCGTTCGCCAAGCTCACGCCGTTCCAGCCGCGCTTTCTGCTGGAGAGCGTCGAGGGTGGCGAGCGCCTGGGCCGTTACTCGTTCATCGGTTTCGGCGACGTGCTGGAAGTGAAGCTCGACGATTCCGGATTCCGCATCGGCAGCGAGCTGCGCCCGGTGCCGCAGAGCCGCCAGCAGCTGCTCGATGGCCTGCGAGCGGCCCTGCAGCTGGTGCCATTGCCGCTGCCAGCCTTTGGCCAGGTGCCCCTGGCGGGCGGGCTGGTGGGATTCACGGCTTACGATGTGGTGCGCTTCTTCGAACGCCTGCCGCAACGTCTGACGCCGCTGGCCGGCGTGCCGTTGCTGCATTACGTGGCGCCGCGCTCATTGCTGGTTTTCGATCACGTCAGCCGCGGCATCGCGCTGCTGCACGCCGGCAGCGACATCGAACGCGAAGCCCTGCGCCATGCGGTGATCGCGGCGCTGCGCGGCGCGGTGCCACCGATCCCCAGCGGCGGCCGATTCTCGGCCCCGGAGCCGGCGCTCAGCCGCGAGGATTACATGGCGGGTGTGCGACGAGCGCAGGAATATATCGCCGCCGGTGATGTCTATCAGCTGGTACTGGCGTCGCGCTTTACCGGACGGCACACGCTCGACCCGTTTCAGGTCTATCGCGCGCTGCGACTGATCAATCCATCGCCCTACATGTATTTCTGCCGGCTCGGCAACATGACCGTGGTCGGCTCCTCGCCCGAGGCGCTGGTCAAGCTGGACGGGCGCGAAGCGCAGTTGCGGCCGATCGCCGGCACGCGGCCGCGCCATGAAAATCCGGAGCTCGATGCGCAGCTGGAGGCGGAACTGCGCGCCGATGCCAAGGAAAATTCCGAGCACGTGATGCTGGTGGATCTGGCGCGCAACGATCTCGGCCGCGTCGCATGCGCCGGCAGCGTGCGGGTCGAGCCCTATCGTTCGATCGAGCGCTACAGCCATGTCATGCACATCGTCAGCGGCGTGAGCGGCAAACTTGCGCCGCAGTGCGACGCGTTCGATCTGTTCGCAGCCACGTTTCCGGCCGGCACTCTGGTCGGCGCGCCCAAGGTGCGGGCCATGGAAATCATCGAGGAGCTGGAGCCGGTCCGACGCGGACTGTACGGCGGCACGATCGGCTATTTCGGTGCGCATGGCGCCATGGACCAGGCGATCACCATCCGCACGCTGGTATTTCATGGCGACGAATACAGCTACCAGGCCGGCGCTGGTATCGTCGCCGACAGCCAGCCGGCGGCCGAGCACGATGAAGTGCTGGCCAAGAGCGCGGCGCTGTTGCGCGCGCTCAAACTGGCGGAGGCGGGACTGTGAGCGCGCGGCTGCTACTGATCGATAATTACGATTCGTTCACCTACAACCTGGTGCAGGCATTCCTGGTGCTGGGCGCGGACGTGCGCGTGTACCGCAATGATGCCATTACCGTCGATCAGGCGCAGGAGCTCGAGCCCACGCACCTGTGCATTTCCCCGGGACCCGGCACGCCGGCGCAAGCGGGGATTTCAATGCCGATGATCCGTGCCTTCGCCGGACACATCCCGGTGTTCGGCGTGTGCCTGGGTCACCAGTCGATCGTCGAAGTATTCGGCGGCCAGGTGGTGCGCGCCTCGCGGCTCATGCACGGCAAGACCTCACCCATCGGCCACGATGGCCTGGGCGTATTCGATGAGGTGCCGGAGGGTTGCGAGGTCGGGCGCTACCATTCCCTGATCGCCGAGCCGGCCTCGATGCCGGCGCCGCTGCTGGTGAGCGCGCGTACCGCCGAGGGCGAGATCATGGGCGTGCGGCACCGGCAGTTCATGGTCGAAGGCGTGCAGTTTCATCCTGAAAGCGTGTTGACTCCCGATGGTCCGCTGATGATGCGCAACTTCCTGCGCTGGAACACCGGTCTGCGCGCCCATGACTGAATCCGACATGCGTAGCGTACTGGACCGACTGCTCGACGGCACGAATCTCAGCGAGACCGATGCGGGACATCTGCTGTCGGCTCTGACTGATGCGCAATTGCCGCCGGCCATGGCGGGTGCGCTGCTGGCGGCGCTGCGCGCCAAGGGTGTCACGGCCGAGGAACTGCGCGGCTTCGCGCGGCGCATGCGCGAGCTGGCGCGAAATCCGGGGCTGCCGGATTTGCCGGACGCGGTCGACATCGTCGGTACCGGCGGCGATCGTTCCGGCAGTCTGAACCTGTCCACGGGTGCGGCACTGCTGGCGGCCGCCTGCGGCCTGCCGGTGTTCAAGCACGGCAATCGCTCGATCTCCAGCCGCGCGGGCAGCGCCGATGTACTGCAGGCCCTGGGCCTGATGCTGCCGTTGGATGAAGCGGCGGCCCGGCGCTGCTTTGCCGCCCTGGGTTTCACATTTCTGTTCGCACCTTATTATCACGCGGCCACCAAGAGCATCGCCCAAGTGCGCAGCGTGCTGGGCGTACGCACGGTATTCAACATCCTCGGTCCGTTGAGCAATCCGGCCGCGCCACCGTTCCTGGTGGTGGGCGCGTTCAATGTCGAGACCGCGGAACTGATGGCGCAGGCGCTGTGTGGCACCGCGGTCCGGCGGGCATTCGTGGTTCATGGCGCCGAGGGTTGGGATGAGCCGACGCCGGTGGGTGCGTTCACCTTGTTTGATGTCGACAGCGGCGGCGTCAGGCGCGAACAACGCACACCGGCCGACTATGGACTGTCGCAATGCAGGCCGTCTGATCTGGCCGGCGCCGATGCGACCCACAACGCGCGCGAATTGCGCCGCGTGCTCAATGGCGAGGCGCGCGCGCAAGGCAGCGATGCGCATCGCGATGCCTTGCTGCTGGGCGCGGCACTGGCACTGGAGGTTACCGGCCGCGAGCCCACGGCACGCACGGCGCTGGCGCGGGCCGCGCAGGCTATCGATACCGGTGCGGCGCGCGAGCTGCTGACCCGCCTGCAACAGTTTGGCGCTGCCGAAGCGCAACGCGCGGCGAGCTTATGAGCGCGGATTTCCTGCGGACCATGGCGCTGGCGAGCCGCGAACGGGTCGAGCGCGCGCGCGCGCAGCGCGGCGACGCGGTGCTGCAGGCGCTGGCACGGGCGGCGCCGGCGCCGCCGGCCTTGCGGCTCTCGAAGCTGGGCTTCGATCTGATCGCCGAGGTCAAACTGCGCTCGCCGGCCGTCGGCCAGTTCGAGCGCGGCGGCGAGGACATCGGCGCCCGAGCCGCCGACTACGCCCTGGCCGGCGCCGCGGCGATTTCGGTGCTGACCGAGCCGACACGTTTTGACGGTGAGCTCTCGCACCTGGAGCAGGCCGCGCGCGCGCTCGGGCCAAGTATTCCCGCCATGCGCAAGGACTTCCTGGTCGATCCCTACCAAGTGTACGAGGCGCGCGCCGCCGGCGCCGGCGGCGTACTGGTGATTCTGCGCATGCTCGAGCGAGCGCAGATCGCGGCGTTGGTCGACGCGGCCGCCGAGCTGCGTCTGTTCGTGCTGCTGGAAGCCTTTGATGAACACGATCTGCAGATCGCGGGCGCGCTGGTGCGAACTTACGGCGAGCGCGCGCAATTGCTGGTGGGGGTCAACTGCCGCGATCTGAGCACGCTGCAAGTGGTGCCGGGCCGGCTCGAAGCGCTGGCCGCAAGCCTGCCCACGGGCGTGCCGCGCGTGGCCGAGAGCGGCGTGGAGCGCGAGGCCGACGCGGCGCGGCTGGCGGCGGCGGGCTACGATGTGGCTCTGGTGGGCAGCGCCCTGATGCGGGCGCCGGATCGCGTGGCGCTGGCGCGCTCGCTATTGGCGGCAGGGCGGCAGGGACGTCAATGTGGATAAAGATCTGCGGCATGACGAGCGAGGCGGCGGTGGCCGAGGCATTGAGCCAGCGCGTGGATGCCATCGGCTTCGTGCTGGCCCCTTCCGTGCGTCAGCTCGAACCCGCACGTGCGGCGCAGCTGGCCGCACCGGCGCGCGGCCGTGCGCGCTGCGTCGCTGTCACCTTGCACCCCACGCAGACGCTCATCGATCAGATACTGAGCGTACTCAAGCCCGATGTGCTGCAAACCGACCTGGGCGATCTCGCCGCTTTGCGTCTGCCCGCGAGCCTGACATTGCTGCCGGTGGTGCGCGGCGCGCCGGCGGCGACCGCCGCCGCAGCGCTGCCGGCGCGAATGCTGTTCGAAGGCGCGCGCAGCGGCAGCGGCACCACCTCGGATTGGAGCGAAGCCACGCGCCTGGCGGCCGCCACCGAACTGGTGCTGGCGGGCGGTCTAAGTGCGCTCAACGTCGCCGAGGCCATCGCCACCGTGCGGCCGTTTGGTGTGGATGTGTCGAGCGGCGTGGAGCTGACGCCGGGGCACAAGAGCCCGCAGAAAATCGCGGAATTTGTCCAGGCCGCACGTGCGGCGTTTGCAGGAATGCAGCATGAGTTCAATCGAAATCGATAATGAGCGCGCCGAAACGCTGGCGCATCTGCTGGCCGGGCGATTTCCGGACGAGCGCGGACGCTATGGTCCGTTTGGCGGCCGCTATGTACCGGAAACGCTGATCCCCGCGCATGAGCGGCTCGAACGCGGCGTGCGTCGCTGGCTTGAGGATCCCAAGTTCCGCGCCGAGCTGGATCGCGAGTTGAGCGATTGGGTCGGCCGCCCGACCGCACTGAGTCCGGCGCCGCATCTGTCCAAGCGCTGGGCCGCCAAGGTGTGGCTCAAGCGCGAGGACCTGGCGCACACCGGCGCCCATAAGATCAACAACGCCATTGGCCAGGCGCTGCTGGCACGCCGCCTGGGCGCGCGCCGCGTGGTGGCCGAGACCGGCGCCGGACAGCATGGCGTGGCCAGCGCCGCGGCGTGCGCGCGCGTGGGCCTGCCGTGCACGGTCTACATGGGCGAAGTGGACATGGAACGCCAGGCCCCCAATGTCGGACGCATGAAGCTGCTCGGCGCCAAGGTGGTCCCGGTCACCAGCGGCGATCGCACACTGCGGGCCGCCATCGACGAAGCCATGCGCGATTGGGTCAGCGATCCCAATGGCACGTACTACATTCTCGGATCGGCGGTCGGCGGTCATCCGTACCCGTACCTGGTGCGCGAACTGCAGGCGGTGATCGGCCGTGAGGCGCGCGCGCAGATGCTGGAACGCGCCGGTGGCCTGCCCGATGCCGTGGTGGCCTGCGTCGGCGGCGGTTCCAACGCCATCGGTTTGTTTCACGCCTTTCTCGGCGATGCCAGCGTCGAAATCATCGGCGTCGAGGCCGGCGGCCGGGGCACGGCGCTCGGTGACAATGCCGCCACGCTGGCCGGCGGACGCCCGGGCGTATTGCACGGCACGTATTCCATGCTATTGCAGAACGAGGATGGTCAGATCCAGGAGACGCATTCGGTGTCGGCGGGACTGGACTATCCGGGCGTGGGACCTGAGCACGCGCTGCTGCATTCGCTCGGCCGCGTGCGCTACGAGACGGCCGATGATCACGAGGCGCTGGAGGCGGTGCGTGAATGCTGTGAATGCGAAGGCATACTGCCGGCGATCGAGAGCGCCCACGCACTTGCGGGCGCGCGCCGCTGGGCGGCGCAACATCCGGGCGGGCGCGTGCTGATCGGTCTGTCGGGACGCGGCGATAAGGATCTGCAGACGCTGCTGCAGAATCTGCTGCCGCCGGTCGCCGGAGCGAGCCCATGAGCATGGCCGATGCCGGTACGCCGACCGAGCGCATCGTTGCGGCGCTGCGCGGTGCGGCCAAGCAGGGCCAGCCGGCACTGGTGGCTTTTCTGACGGCGGGTTATCCCAGCCGCGCGCAATTCCGCGAACACCTGAGCGATGTGGCACAGGAAGCCGACGTGGTCGAAATCGGCGTGCCGTTCTCGGATCCCATGGCCGACGGCGTCACCATCCAGCGTTCCAGTGAAGCGGCGCTGCGCAACGGCGTCACGCTGACCTGGTTACTCGAGGAACTGCAGTTGATGCCGGCGGTCAAGGCGCCATTGCTGCTCATGAGTTACATGAATCCGCTGCTCGCCTTCGGCCTG
>DASXLF010000283.1:0-1586 GCA_036496405.1 Steroidobacteraceae bacterium
TGGGCGATGTGTCGTTCTCGGCCGTGCAGCGTATCTGGCGCAAGCATGGCCTGCAGCCGCACCGGCTCGAGCGCCACTTGGTTTCCAATGACTGTCACATTCCGGCACATAGGAGCCAGTTCGTTTCCGGCGTAATGGAGCCAGTGGATTTCCGCCGTAATGGAGCCACTGCGTTTTCGGCATATTGGAGCCAGTGGAGTTGAAGGGCACCTCGATCTGATGGGTTGATTGCGTGCTGAAGTGGGCGACTTGTGAAGTCCCCACGGAGGCAGCGATGAGCCGAAGGAGAATCGAGATGTTCCAGTACCGAATCGCCCTTGCGCAGATGCGTCGAGGCGCCTCCGAGCGAGAGATCGCGCGAAGTCATTGCATGGGCCGCCACAAGCTGGCGGACCTGCGCGCGCTGGCCGAGCAGCACGGCTGGCTCGACGCGCAAACACCTTTTCCCGAGGACGCCGAGATCGCCACCGCCCTCGGCGCGCCCAAGCTGGCAGCGTCCACCGTCTCGACACTGGAGTCGCATCGCGAGCTCATCGCCGGCTGGCTCGACCGAGGCGTGCAGGGCACGACGATTCTGGCTGCTCTACAGCGCAATCATGGCTACCTGGGCAGCTACTCGTCCGTATACCGCATGATCGTTTCGATCCGCGGCGAGCGCCCGGCCGATGTCACCGTGCCCTTGAGCTTCGCGCCCGGCGAGGCGGCCCAGGTCGACTTCGGCGCAGGGCCAATGCTGATGCATCCGGCAGGCGCGCTGCGGCGCACCTGGGCGTTCGTGATGACGCTGTGCTTCAGCCGCCACCAGTACGTCGAGTTCGTGTGGGACCAGACGGTGGCGACCTGGCTGGGCTGTCACCGGCGCGCCTTCGAATGGTTCAACGCCGTGCCGCGGCGCCTGATCATCGACAACGCCAAGTGCGCGATCGTGAAGGCGTGCATCTACGACCCTGTCGTGCAGCGCGCGTACGCCGAGTGCGCCGAGGGATACGGCTTCAAGATCGACCCGTGTGCCCCGAGGGACCCGAAGAAGAAGGGGGTCGTCGAAGCGGGAGTCAAATACGTCAAGGGCAGCTTCGTGCCGCTGCGCGAGTTCCGCGATCTGACCGACCTCAATGCACAGGCGCGCAGTTGGGTGATGAAGGAAGCCGGTATGCGCGTGCATGGCACGACCCGCCAAGCGCCACTGGCGCTGTTCGAGCTGGAGCGCACGCAGCTGCAGCCGCTGCCGGCGGTCGTGCCGGAGCTGGGCACCTGGCACAAGGTGTCGGTCCACCGCGATTGCCATGTCGCGCACGACCGGGTGCTGTACTCGGCGCCGTTCACGCTGGTGGGCAAGACGCTGTGGATGCGCGCGACCGACTCCACGGTGTTCCTGTACCAGGATCACCAGCTGGTGGCCAGCCACCCGAGAGGCCTGCGCCCCGGTAAGCGCGTGAGCGTGCGCGACCACTTGCCGCCGGCGGCGCGCCAGTTCTTCGCGCACGACCGAGCGTGGTGTCTGCAGCAGGCGCGCGAAGTTGGCGCCGCGTGTGCCGAACTCATCGATCAGCTGCTGGCCGACCGCATCCTGGAGCGCCTGCGCGCAG
>DASXLF010000284.1:0-1530 GCA_036496405.1 Steroidobacteraceae bacterium
TCCACCCCGCCAGGATGCTCTCGCGCTCCTCTGCCCCAAGCAATTCCAGCCGCCCGAGCGGACAATCCGGATGCGCAACCGCACCCGCCAGCAGCCGCACCAGGCGCCCCGCCAGCCCCTCCACCGTCCCACCATCAAACACATCGGGACGATGATCGAACCGCAGTTGCAGCTGCGTTCCCGGCCGCGCCATCACGCTCAACGGATAATGCGTCGCATCATGCCCGCTGACCCCTGCCAACCGCAGCCCATCCCAATCCTTCGAGTGTCCGCCGATGACCTCGAGCGGGTAGTTCTCGAACACCACCAGCGTATCGAACAGCTCACCCGCCCCAAGCAGGCTTTGGATCTCGGCAAGGCCGAGATACTGATAGGTGATCAGTTTCGACTGACTGTCCTGCACCTTCTTGAGCAGATCACGCAGCGATTTTAACGGCGGCAGTTTTACCCGCAGCGGCAGCGTGTTGATGAACAGCCCCACCATCCCCTCGATGCCCGCAATCTCCGGTGGGCGGCCGGCAACGGTGACCCCGAATACAACATCGTCCCGGCTGAGCTGGCGACCGAGCAAGACAGCCCAGGCCGTTTGGATGAACGTGTTGAGGGTGAGTCCTTCCCGACGCCCTTGCTCGCTCAGCGCCGTGGTCAGCGCCTCGCTCAGGGTCACCGTGATCTGCTGCGGGCCGGCCGGCGGGCCGGCGGGCGCATACGCGGCCACACGCGTGGGCTCTTGCAGTCCGGCCAAAGCCTGCCGCCAGCCCGCAAGCGCAGCCGCGTGATCCTGTGCCGCGATCCAGGCCAGATAATCACGATAAGGCGTCAGGTGCGGCAGTGCTGCTGCATCGCCGTCGTGCGCGTAAAGCGTCAGCAGTTCCTGCACCAGCACAGGACCAGACCAGCCATCCATCAGGATGTGATGGCTGGTCAGCACCAATCGGTGCTGCTGCGGACCTAACCGGATCAGCGCGAAGCGCAGCAACGGTGGTGCCGCAACATCGAACCGCTCGGCGCGATCTTGCAGCAGAACTTCGCTCAGGCGCTGCTCGCGCGCTGGCCCATCCAATTCTGACAAATCAACATTGCGCCACGGCACCCGCAGGCCCGCGAGCATGACCTGCACCGGCCGGCTGAGCTTCTCATGCTCAAAGCCCGCCCGCAGGCTAGCATGGCGTTCAACCAGAACCTGGGCTGCCCTTTCCAATCTCGCCCCGTCGAGCGGCCCCTCCAATGCCAGCGCCAGTTGCACGATGTAGACGTCCGGCGCACCCACATCGTAAAGCGCATGGAACAGCAGCCCCTCCTGCAACGGCGACAGCGGCAGAATGTCTTCGATGTGCGGGTACTTGCTTTCGATCCGCTCGATCTCGTCCTGAGAGAGCCGCAGCAACGGCAGATCGCATGGGCTGCGACCACCGGCACCGGGTTGCTCGGCATGGCGCACCAGCGCTTCCAGCACCGCGAACCAGCCCTGCGCGAGATCGTGCGCCTCTTGCTCGGATAACAGATCGGCCGCCCACGACCAGTGAGCGA
>DASXLF010000285.1:0-3250 GCA_036496405.1 Steroidobacteraceae bacterium
CAGTGACTTGACATAAATGCGCGTCGGGGCGAGCAGCACTTCCAGCAATGGCCGGCCTTCCAATTCAGTATCGGCAGTGACGTGGGCCAGTGCGATGAGTTTGCGGATGAGCGAGTAACCGTTGGAATGCGCGCCGGTGGAGGCCAGGCCAATCACTGCATCGCCGGCTTGAACCCGCGCGCTGTCAATGATCGCGTCTTTTTCGACGACACCGACGC
This sequence comes from Steroidobacteraceae bacterium, assembly GCA_036496405.1. Taxonomy (GTDB): domain Bacteria; phylum Pseudomonadota; class Gammaproteobacteria; order Steroidobacterales; family Steroidobacteraceae; genus FEN-1191. Next base: position 219 of record DASXLF010000285.1, read on the forward strand.
AGAAGCCCGCGAGGTCATAGTCCTCGCCGCGGTACAGCCCAGGCATCTCAGCCGTCTCGCCGCCGACCAGGGCCGCGCCGGCCTGGGTACAACCTTCGACAATGCCTTCGATCACCCGCGCCGCGACCTCAACGTCAAGGTGACCGGTGGCGAAGTAGTCAAGGAAGAACAACGGCTCGGCGCCCTGCACGACCACATCATTGACGCACATGGCCACCAGATCGATGCCGATGGTGTCGTGGCGGCCGGTGTCGATGGCCAGCTTGAGTTTAGTGCCCACACCGTCAGTACCTGACACCAGCACCGGCTGGCGATAGCGCCCGATCGGCAGTTCGACCATGGCGCCGAAGCCGCCGATGCCCGCCAGTACTTCCGGCCGCATGGTACGCGCGACCAGCGGCTTGATACGCTCCACCAGGGCGTCGCCGGCATCGATATCGACGCCGGCATCACGGTATGTATAGCTGTGTGGCTTGCTCATGAGTGCTGGCCAGGGAACACGTTATAGTAGCTGAGGGAGCCTGACGAAACATGCATCGCGCGCGCGAAATTTCTTTGTCCTGGTCGCTGCTTGCTTTGATGGCAATCGCCTGGAGCCTGAACGCGAGCGCCGCGCCTGTGCCCTCGCTGTTTGCCGCCGTGGTCCCCGAGGCCGACCCGCAGCGCGCGGCACAACTGGCCATGCGAGAGGTGCTGGTGCGGCTGGTGGGGACGCGCGAGGCCGCGGGCGATCCGGCGCTCGCCGGCGTCATCGAGGACGCCAAACGCTATGTCCAGCTCGAGCGCAATACCACGCGCGGTGCCACCCAGGTGATCTTCGACGGCGCGGCGCTGCGTGAGGCGGTGGCAGCCGCCGGACGCAGCGTCTGGAATCCGGATCGACCTCTGGTGTGGATTGTGCTGCCGGTGCTCAGTGCTGCCGCCAGTGATGAGCTGCGCACGCAGCTCACCGACGCAGCGCAGGTGCGGGGTCTGCCGATCGCACTGGTGTCCGCGGATGCTCCCGGTGCGCTCAACGCGGCCGACAGCGCCAACGCCGGATCCGCGGCGGTACTGGCTGCGGCGCGCCGGGCCGGCGCCGGAGCCGCGCTGCTGGCGCAACCCTCGCCGTCCGACCCGCAAGCATTGCAATGGACGCTGGTGGCGCCGGCCGCGGAGGGCCATTGGAGCGGCGGCGCGGCCGCGGCTATTGACGGGGTTACCGATGCGTTGGTTCGCGCCGACCGCGAGATCGACAGCGCGCCCTTGACGGAATTCGACTGTCGCATAGCCGGGGTGACGGATCTGGCCAGTTTTACCACCGTTTTCGATGCGGTCAGATCGGCTCCGGGAGTCAGCGAGGTGGCGCTCAGGGCGATTGCCGGCGATGCACTGACGTTACACCTCAAGGCGCGCGGCGGCGCCACCGGGTTGGCTCACACGCTGGCCAGTGAACGGCTGCATGCCGCTGGCGCCGCCAGCGATGGTACCCAGCAATTTCGCTACCAGCCCGGCTCCTAGTGGCGATGCGCCACCTGCCCAACCTGATTTCGCTGCTGCGCATTGCACTGATCTGGCCGATCATCGTCTCGCTGGAGCAGGGCGCTTACCTGCGCACGCTGCTGCTGTTGTTTCTGGCGGCCTTCAGCGATGCCCTCGATGGTTTCCTGGCTAAGCGCTATCACTGGACGTCCGAACTCGGCAAAACGCTCGATCCGATCGGCGACAAGCTGTTGCTGATCGCGGTGTTCCTGGTGGCGACCTGGTACGGACTGATTCCGCACTGGCTCACGGTGGTCGCGGTGGCGCGGGATGTCATGATCGGTTTCGGCGCCATGATTTACCGCATCGGCTGGGGACCGCTGCATGGCCGACCGTTCATCAGCAGCAAGATCAATACCCTGCTGCAGCTGCTCTATGTACTGGCGGTAGTCGCGCACGCGGGATTCGCATCGCCCGCTCACGGTGTCGTAATCGTTCTGGGATGGCTCACCTGTGCCACGCTGCTGATCAGCGGCTATCTGTACGCGCGCGAATTCACTCAACGCGCTCTCCAGGTGGCGCGCGCGTGAGCATGCAGCAGCTGCCGCTGGCCATTGGCCTGCGCGAGCGCGCGGTATTCGAAAGCTTCGTGCCCGGGCCCAACCTGCAGGCCGTGGAACAGCTGCGTTCCATCGCGCAGAGCAACGCGGCCGAGGTGTGCTGGCTCTGCGGACCCGCAGGGGTCGGCAAAACTCACCTGCTGCAGGCGGCGTGCGCGCTGTCGCAGCGCAACGGCGAGATGGCCGCCTATTTGCCGCTGGCGCAGTTGCTTCGGCATGGACCCGAGGCCCTGGAGGGCTGGCACGGCGCACGGGTGCTGGCGGTCGATGATCTCGATCAGGTCGCTGGCGATCTGTCATGGGAGCAACGCCTGTTTGGGCTGTACCGTGAGGCACAGGAGCGCGGTGCGGTGCTGATCGTCGCTGCGCTTGCCCCGCCATTGCTGCTGCATTTTGCATTGGCCGATCTGGCCTCGCGTTTCGCAGCCGCCACGCTGCTGCCCGTGCGGGCGTTGCCGGAAGCGGCACAGCGGGAAGCGCTGCGACTGCGCGCGCACGCTCGTGGGCTGGAACTACCGGAGGAGACCGCGCTGTACCTGCAGCGGCGATTTCGCCGCGATCTGCCGACGCTCTATGACTTGCTCGACACCATCGACGGAGCGGCGTTGCAGGCGCAACGGCGCCTGACCGTGCCGTTCATTCGCTCGGTGCTTTCCCCGCACGTGCCAGAGTAACCGCCAATTGGGCAACGCGCCGGCCCAGCGCCTGCGCCAGCGCGCGTTCATCGGCGCTGATCTCCTGCTGCACGCCGCCCACGTGCGAGGCGCCATAGGGGCCGCCGCCGCTGCGCGTGGCGTTGAGACCACGCTCGCTGTAGGGCAGTCCCACCAGATACATGCCGTGATGCAGTAGCGGTAGCATCATCGACAGTAGGGTACTTTCCTGCCCGCCGTGCATGCTTTGACTGGCCGTGAATACGGCCGCCGGTTTGCCGGCCAGCGAGCCATCGAG
>DASXLF010000286.1:0-3247 GCA_036496405.1 Steroidobacteraceae bacterium
CTCCCCGCTGCCGATCGAGAAATACGAGTCGACTATCCATGTCAGCAAGTCGGGTTCGGGATCGAAGATCACCTGGTCGGGACATTACTCGGCCAAAGGCGCCAGCGATGCCGATGCCAAGAAAGCCATTGACGGCGTGTATCAGGGCGGCGTTGATTCACTCGCGGGCGGCTGATCGCTAGTTTTTGAAATCACAGGCCCCGGAATTCTTCCGGGGCCTGTGGCGTGAACTGACGCCTTCCGGCGACAGCACGCCCCGGCGCGTACGCCTGTGGTTGCAGCGTCGCGCAGAGGGACGTGACACAGTTCTCATATTGCCGGCCAGCCCGGCACAGCTCGAAATTTCTCTAACGAAATTGCGGCATTGCACCCGACAGCGAGGTGCGGTGGACAGCTAACGTCGCTCCCTGTCCGGTCTTGGCGTTATTTTGCCTGCGCAAAGAACAATGCATGAACTCTAAGGGAACCACACGCCGTTCGATATTGATCATCGATGATGATCCGGTTTTTGCGCTGCTCGCCAGCGAGACCCTGCAGCAGGGTGGCTTCGACGCGCGCGTGGCCAGCAACACCGTGGAAGCACTGGCATCCTTCGAACGCGACCGGCCGGATCTGGTGCTGCTCGACGTCGACCTGCCCGGCAGCAACGGCTTTGAGATCTGCACCCGCCTGCGCGCCACTAAGGGAGGTGGCGATGTGCCCATCGTCATGGTCACTGGCCACGACGATACCGAATCTATCGCGCAGGCCTTCGAGGTGGGCGCTACCGATTTCATTCACAAGCCGGTGCTGTGGCCGACCTTGCCGCATCGCATCGGCTTCATGCTGCGCGCACTGGACAACATGCGTGCGCTCAAGCTCAGCGAACAGAAGAATCGCGCCCTGCTGCTGGCTCTGCCCGACCCGCTGTTCATCGTCGGCCGCGACGGCGTGCTGCTGGATCACATCACCGGCCATGAGGGCAGTAAGGGCATCAGCCTGGTGGGCAAGGAACTGGAGGAGGTGTTTCCCGCCGATGTGGCGCGCGCGGCGCGCGCCGCCATCAGTGGCGTCAAGGCGGGCGAGCTGACCACCTACGAGTTCGAAGTCGGGCACGGCAAGGAAAAGCGCTGCTTCGAAGCGCGCCTGCGTCCGCAGGCCGATGGGCCGCTGCTGATCGTGACCCGGGACACCACCGAGCGCAGACGCGCCAAGGCGCGCATCGAGTACCTCGCTTACTACGATACGCTGACCAACCTGCCCAATCGCCAGTTGTTCGTGCGCGAGGCCGAACGGGCCATCCGCTCCGCTGAACGCAACAGCAAGGTGGTGGCACTGTTGTACGTGGATCTGGATCGCTTCAAGCGCATCAATGACAACCTCGGGCATTCGGTCGGCGACCTGTTGCTGCAGGCCGTGGCGCGCCGGCTGGAGCAAAGCGTCAGGCCCTCGGACATCGTCTCGCATGAGAAGTCGCGCGTCGCGCGCTTTGGCGGCGATGAATTCGTGGTGCTGCTGGCCGGTCTCAGCGATGACGAGCAGGCCACTCTGGTGGCCAACCGCATCCAGCAGAGCCTGGGCGAGCCGTTCGACTGCGGTGGTCACCGCTTCGTGGTGACCCCGAGCATTGGCATTGCGCTCTATCCCAAGGATGGCACCGAAGTCGAAGATCTGCTGATCAAGGCCGACATGGCCATGTACCAGGCCAAGGATCAGGGCCGCAACGGCCATGCGTTCTACGGCCATACCATGGCGGTGCGATCGCTCGGCCGCCTGGAGATAGAAAACGACCTGCGCCGTGCCTTCGACAGCAACGAATTTCAGATTTACTACCAGCCGAAGTTGGATCTGGCCAGCGGCGCCATCGTCGGCGTCGAAGCGCTGCTGCGCTGGAGTCATCCCGAGCGCGGCTGGATTTCCCCCGATACGTTCATACCCGTGGCCGAGGAAACCGGGCTGATCGTTACCCTGGGCGACTGGGTCATCCAGGAAGCCTGCAAGCAGTTGAACGCCTGGGCCAACGAGGGCCTCGGTCACCTGACCGTGGCCGTCAACGTCTCGGTGCAGCAGTTTGCGCGCGAGGATTTCGTCACCTCGGTGCTGCGGGCCATATGGCACTACGGCGTCAAGCCACAGCAATTCGAGCTCGAGATCACCGAAAGCCTGTTGATGCGTAATGTCGATGACACCACAGCCTGCATGAAACGCTTTCGCGCCGCCGGCCTGGCGTTGTCGATCGATGATTTCGGTACTGGCTATTCGTCCTTGGGCTACCTGCGCCAATTCCCCGTGGATGCGCTCAAGATCGACCGCTCGTTCGTGAAGGACTTGCACACCAGCGATGACGATGCCGCCATCTGTGCCGCCATCATCGCCATGGCGCGTGAATTGAAGCTCAAGGTGATCGCCGAGGGCGTTGAGAACGTGGAACAGCTGGAATTTCTGCGCAGCCACAAGTGCGATCAGGTGCAGGGCTACCTGGTGGGCGCTCCCATGCCGATCGCCGACCTGCAGGCGTTGCTCACCGGATTCCCGCGTGAGGTACCCATCCTGGAACGCGCCGCCAGCAGCGAAGCCTGACATGCGGCGGTGGCTCGGCAATCGTTCCTTGGCGGCCAAGCTGCGCGCCATTATCGTATTCGCGGCCGCCGCGGCCCTGCTGGCCGCCTCGGTGCTGTATGCCTCAGGGGAAGTGCTGAGCCTGCGGCGTGATCTGGCCGAACGACTGCAGAGCTTTGCGACCGGTGTAGCCGCGGATACCACGACCCCGCTGCGTTTTCACAACCGCGCGCTGGCGCGCAACGTGCTGGACGCCCTGCGCACTGACCCCGATATTCATCGCGTGACCCTGTACGACGCCGCGGGCGCGGTATTCGTGGATTTTCCCATAGGCCTCGCTGACGATGCCGTCGCCGTGCCGCCGCTGACCAAGGACAGGGATGCCGTTCAGTTCACCGGCCTGGCGCGTGCGCGCATCCGCGTGCCGGTACTGTTCGATGGCAATCCCGTCGGCAGCCTGCAGATCGAGGCGCATTTCCCGGAGCTGTATGCGCGCCTGCCCGGGCACCTGAAAAACTTTCTGCTGGGGCTGTTGGTGGCCTGCGTGGTGGCCTATGTGCTGTCGTGGCGGCTGCAGCGCGTGGTTTCACAACCGGTGAGGGAATTGCTGCACGTGGCGCACACCGTGCGCGAGAACAAGGATTTCTCCATTCGAGCCGACAAGCACAGCGACGATGAATTCGGCGCCCTGATCGACGGCTTTAACGGC
>DASXLF010000287.1:0-1802 GCA_036496405.1 Steroidobacteraceae bacterium
TGGCAGGCACTGCGCAAGGTTCGGCCCGGCACCACCATCAGCTATACCGGGCTGGCACGTCGCCTCGGCATTCCCGGCTCGGTGCGCGCGGTGGCGCGTGCGGTCGCCTCCAACGCGGTCGCGATCGCCATTCCGTGTCACCGGGTGATCCGACAGGATGGCACGCTGTGCGGTTATCGCTGGGGCGTGGAACGAAAGCGCGTACTGCTCGAGCGCGAGGGCGGCAAGGCCTGATGGCGGCGCAGCCGCTGGATGCCGACGAGCTCGACAGCCGCGGCATGGCGCTGCTGCCGGGCCTGCTGCCGGCGCAGGCCTGCGCCGACTTGATCGACTGCTATGAGCGCGGCGAGTTGTTTCGCAGTCGCGTAGTCATGGCCCAGCACGGCTTTGGTCGCGGCGAGTACCAGTACTTTTGCTATCCGCTGCCAACAGCGGTGCAGGCGCTGCGCGATCGTCTGTATCCGCTGCTGGCGCCGATCGCCAATCGCTGGCATGAGGCGCTGCGGATCAAGTCGCGCTTCCCGGCCTCGCACGCCGAGTTCCTGGCCCGCTGTCATCGCGCCGGGCAGAAGCGACCGACGCCGCTGCTGCTGCGCTACGGGCCGGGCGATTTCAACTGCCTGCACCAGGACCTGTACGGTGAGCAGGTGTTCCCGCTGCAGATCACCGTGCTGCTGTCGAACCCCGAGAGTGATTTCCGCGGCGGCGAATTCTGTCTGACCGAACAGCGGCCGCGCGCGCAGTCGCGGGTCGAAGTGGTGCCGCTGTCGCGCGGTGACGGCGTGGCATTCGCCACCCGCTACCGGCCGGCGGTGGGCAAGCGCGGTGCCTATCGGCTCAGCATGCGCCACGGCGTCAGTCGCCTGCGTCGCGGGCAGCGCTATACGCTTGGCATCATCTTTCACGACGCGCAATGAAGCGCGCCCGCACGGCTCGCCAGGATCTTGCCACGCTGGCGCTGCTGCCCCGCGCCGCGCGCGAGCCGATCGCCGAAGGAGCCGTGGTGCTGCCGGGGGCGGCCCTTGAGGTCGCCGGCACCGTGCTGGCCGCGATCGAACAGGTCGTGGCGCAGGCACCGTGGCGCCACATGATGACACCCGGGGGTGCGCGCATGTCGGTCGCGATGACCAACTGCGGTACGGTCGGCTGGGTCAGTGACCGTCGTGGCTACCGATACGCAAGCCATGATCCGGACAGCGGCCGGGCCTGGCCGCCCTTGCCGCAGTCCATCCACGCCTTGGCCACGGCGGCGGCCACGGCGGCCGGATTCCCCGACTTTGAGCCCGATGCCTGTCTGGTGAACCGCTATCTGCCGGGCACGCGCCTGAGCCTGCATCAGGACCGCAATGAGCGTGACTTGAGCGCGCCGGTGGTGTCGGTGTCGCTGGGACTGCCAGCGCTGTTCCTGTTCGGCGGCCTGCGCCGTACCGATCCGGCGCACCGGATCGCGCTGCTGCACGGGGACGTCGTCGTTTGGGGCGGGAAACAGCGGCTGGCTTTTCACGGGGTGGCCCCACTGGCCGAGGGCGAGCATCCGCTGACCGGCCACTGCCGCATCAATCTGACCCTGCGCCGGGCTCTCTAGCGCGGCCTTAGGCTATACTTTCTGGAATTCCCAACTACGAGATCGGCCGACCCGTGAGCAAACAGGACTCTCAGTTCATCACCATGTTCAGCATCGTGATTGGCATTCTGGTCGGCGTCACGATCCTGTTGTTAGCACTGGCGCGCACGGTGGCGGGCCGCACCCAGGAAGTCGACGTCTACAAGGATCCACTGTACCTGGCGAGCCTGCAGCATAA
>DASXLF010000288.1:0-3802 GCA_036496405.1 Steroidobacteraceae bacterium
AACCGATCCAGATCGCCTGGCTCGGCCTCGTGCTGCCGTCGCTGCTGCTCAATTATTTTGGCCAGGGCGCGCTGGTGCTGGCCCATCCGTCCGCGATCGAAAATCCATTCTACCGCATGATGCCCGACATGCTGCTGCTGCCGATGATCGTGCTCTCAACCGCCGCAACCGTGATCGCGAGCCAGGCGGTGATCACGGGGGCCTATTCGCTGGTGGCGCAGGCGATCCAGCTTGGCCTGCTGCCGCGTCTTGCCATCCGCCACACTTCGGCGTCGCATCACGGCCAGATCTACATACCGCGCGTTACCGGCGCGCTGCTGGTCGGCGTGCTGCTGCTGGTCGGCCTGTTCCGCACGTCAAGCGCGCTGGCCTCGGCCTACGGCATCGCCGTGACCACGACCATGGTGGTCGACGGCATCCTCGGCCTGATCGTGGTGTGGAAACTGTGGCATTGGAAGTTCTGGCAGGCGGTGCTGCTGGTGGCGCCGCTGGTGGTCGTCGACAGCGTGTTCTTCTCCGCCAACCTGCTCAAGATTCTGGACGGCGCCTGGGCGCCGCTCGCGTTCGGCGCCTCCATGGTGTTGCTGATCCTGACCTGGCGGCGCGGCACCGGCATCCTGGTACAAAAGACACGGCGCACCGAGGTGCCGCTCGACACGCTGCTGCGCAGCCTGGAAAAGAGCCCGCCGCACGTGGTTCCGGGGACCGCGGTATTCCTCACCAGCGATCCCGACTTCGCGCCGACCGCGCTGCTGCACAACCTCAAGCACAACAAGATCTTGCACGAGCACAATGTCATCCTCACCATCGTCACCGCGGACACGCCGCGGGTCCACGACGAGGAGCGGGTGAAGATGGCGCAAATCTCGCCGCATTTCAGCACGGTCGCGCTGAAGTTCGGCTACATGGAATCGCCCAACGTGCCCAAGGCGCTCGCCATCGCGCGCAAGCTCGGCTGGCATTTTGACATCATGTCGACGTCGTTCTTCCTGTCGCGGCGCTCGCTCAAACCGGCCGCGCAATCCGGCATGCCGCAATGGCAGGACCGGCTGTTCATCATGCTGGCGAAGTCGGCGAGCGATGCCACCGACTTCTTCCAGATTCCCACCGGCCGGGTGGTCGAAGTCGGCACTCAAGTTACCGTGTGAAATCACCTGACGGTTGCTGCCGTCATCGGGCTTTGCGATCTAAGTATTTCAAGAATAACGTATTTCAGACTTTTCAACCGGCCATCGCTTTTGGCATGGGTGACCTGCGAAGCCGCCGTTAGGCCGATGACGCCCTGCTCCGTCCGGCGTATACCGCCGCCCTGCAGTGATTGTGCGCTGCAACATCAAGGAGCAGGCCGCGGCCTGTTTCGGCTCCATGACAAACAGCATTACCGCTCCCCTCGGGAGCGAAGCGCCGTTGGACGGCAGCATCGACGCGCGTACGGGCAACGGCTTCTGGGCGCTCACCCTGGGCAGCGTCGGCGTGGTCTACGGTGACATCGGCACCAGCCCGCTCTACGCACTGCGTGAAGCGCTATTGGCGGCCGGCGGTGCCGACGGCACAGTGACGCGAGACGTTGTGCTCGGCGTTCTCTCGCTGATCCTGTGGGCGCTGATTGTCATCGTCACCCTCAAGTACGTCCTGCTGCTGCTGCGCGCCGACAATAACGGCGAGGGCGGCACACTCACGCTGATGGCGCTGGCCTTGCGCGCGCTCGGCAAGACCACGATCGCCGTGACGCTGCTCGGCATCACCAGCGCTTCGCTGTTTTACGGCGACGCGGTGATCACGCCAGCGCTGTCGGTGCTGTCCGCGATCGAAGGTCTCAAGGTCGCGACGCCGGCCTTCGATGCCTACATCGTGCCGCTGACGGTGGTGATCCTGGTTGCTCTGTTCGCGGTGCAGGCGCGCGGCACTGCGAGTGTGGCCACTTTCTTCGGGCCGATCATGGCGCTGTGGTTCATCGTGATTGCCTTGCCGGGTCTGATGCATATCGCCGGCGACCCTGGCATTCTGCGCGCAATCAGCCCGACTTATGGCGCCGCGTTCCTGCTGCATCACGGCGCCATTGGCCTGGTGACGCTCGGCGCGGTGTTCCTTGCGGTGACCGGCGCGGAAGCACTCTACGCCGATCTCGGCCATTTCGGCCGCAAGCCGATCCAGACTGCGTGGCTGATCCTGGTGCTGCCGTCGCTCGCGCTGAATTATCTCGGGCAGGGCGCACTGGTGCTGGCCGATCCCAAGGCGATCGAGAATCCGTTTTTCCTGATGTATCCCAAGTGGGCGCTGGTCCCGATGGTGGTGCTGGCGGCGGCGGCGACCGTCATTGCCAGCCAGGCGGTCATCACCGGCGCATATTCGCTGACCAGCCAGGCGATCCAGCTCGGTCTGCTGCCGCGGTTCGAAATCCGCCATACCTCGGCGCATCAGGCCGGCCAGATTTATATGCCGCGGGTCAACATGTTGTTGCTGTTCGGCGTGCTGATGCTGGTCGCCTTGTTCCGTTCGTCGAGCGCGCTGGCGTCCGCCTATGGCATTGCCGTCACGGGCACCATGGTCGTCACCGCGATGCTGGCATTCATCGTCATCTGGAAGCTGTGGAACTGGTCGCCGCTCGCTGCGGCCGCCTTGATCGTGCCGTTCCTTCTCATCGACCTGACGTTTCTCTCGGCGAACCTGCTCAAGGTGGTCGAGGGTGGCTGGGTGCCGCTGCTACTCGGCGGACTGATCATGGGTGTGATGTACACGTGGCGGCGCGGCACGCGGTTGCTGTTCGAAAAAACGCGGCGGCTGGAGACTCCGCTGGAGGACCTCGTGCGCATGCTGGAGAAGAAGCCGCCGCAAATCGTGCCGGGCACGGCCGTCTTCCTCACCAGCGACCCGAAGAGCGCCCCGACGGCACTGATGCACAGCCTCAAGCACTACAAGGTTCTGCATGAGAAGAACGTCATTCTCACCGTCGAAACCACGCACACGCCGCGCGTTCACAATGACGAACGCGTGCGCATCGAGCCGGTCGGTGCGACCTTCATGCGCGTCCTGATCCGGTTCGGCTACATGGAGACGCCCAACATCCCCCGCGCGCTCGCGATCGCGCGCAAGCTCGGCTGGCAGTTCGACATCATGTCGACGTCGTTCTTCCTGTCGCGGCGTGCGCTGCGGCCGGCGCCACAATCCGGCATGCCGCGCTGGCAGGACCGGCTGTTCATCACGCTTGCGCGCTCGGCCAACGACGCCACGGATTATTTTCAGATACCGACCGGGCGGGTGGTGGAGGTTGGCACGCAAGTCACGGTATAGTCGCCAAGTCACGGCTTTCGCCATTGGCCGGGGCTCTGAAACCGAGAGAAGCGTGTGATGAGTGATCCCAACGTCCGCGATTTGACGCCCGAGGAAGTCGCCCAAGGTGTGACCGAGGGGCGCATGGTGCTGGTCGACGTGCGCGAGCCGAACGAGACCGATCTCGAGCGCTTCCCCGGCGCCGTGCTGGTGCCGCTGTCGGCGTTCGATCCGGCCGCCATCCCGGCAGAGCAGGGGCGCGAGGTCGTGTTCGCCTGCCGTTCGGGACGGCGCTCGATAACCGCGTCGCTGGCGGCGCAGGAGCAGGGCTTCGCCTATGGCGCCCACATGGCCGGTGGCATCCTGGCCTGGAAGGCGGCGGGCCTGCCGACCGAGCCATGAGCGCGCTGTGACGCTTGCCGGGCATCTCCGCGCGCTGATCATCGTTGCGGCGGCGGCGATCCTGATGCATGTGCCGGCGCAGGCGCAGAAGCAGCGCTACGTCAATTTCTACAACTGGTCGGATTATCTC
>DASXLF010000289.1:0-1844 GCA_036496405.1 Steroidobacteraceae bacterium
GCCGGCGGATTCTGTGGTTGCTGCGACGCTCCTTGCTGCGGCGTCTGGGCGGAGAGCTTCTGCGGCAGCATCAGCGACTTGAACCAGTTCTCGAAACGGCGATACCCGCCGCAGTGTGGCCGGGTCGGCGGCTGCACCTGCTCGGCGGGCTGGAGCAGCGGCGGCAACCCGGTGAGGGCGCGCAGGTCGCGGCGGGTCAGGTACTCGGCCTGGCCCTCGTAGCGATTGAGTTTCCAGCGCGTGTCGGCGATGCCATCGAGGAGTTCGCAGCTGGTCATCTCGCGGGGATCTTTCCCCATCTGCAGCGTGCTCTGGGCGAGGTTGTTCTGCACGTTGCGGACGACCAGCCGGTTGTGCACGAAATTGGTCTGCTCGAGGCGTCCCGGCTCGTCACGCTTGAAATCGTAGATCACCCCGCTGTGCAGCGTGAGGATCAGGTCCCGGCCGTTGGCCGACATCGCCATCACGCCGCTGTCGGCGCGAATCAGCCGGCGCTCGACGTAGTCGGTGAGGTCGAAGATCGTGACGTCGCGCATGGCGCCGGTTTCCTGCTCGATCACATCGGCGCGGATGATGAAGCCGGGTGACGCGCCCGCCTGGGCCGGCATGATATTGAGGACCTGCTGCCGCAACGCGAGCGTCGGCGTCTTGTTGAGCGCCGCACCGCGCAGGTTGGTGAAGCGGGCATTGCTCTGCGGCATCAGCTGGTCGAACACAAAGAAATTCAGCACGGCGACGACCGCGCCGCCCACCAGGGCCGGGCGAGCCATTCGCCAGACCGAAACACCGCTGGCATACATCGCCTGAATTTCGAGGTTTGCCGCCAGCTGGCTGTAACCGTACAGCACCGCGACCAGGACCGCCATCGGAAGGGTCAGCGCGACCAGCGCCGGCACAAACAGGATCACTCCTTCGATCATCGTTCGGGCAGGGATCCCCTTCCCACCAAACGAATCAATCAGCGGCGGCAGCGAATTGAGCAGCAGCAGCCCCGTCAACGCCGCGATGCCCCAGACAAAGGGGGCGGCCATCGTTCGCAGGATATGGCGGGAAATCAGGCGCATTCTGGCTCAGGTTTCGGTAACTTTCGGGTCCACCTTGCAAGCTAATCGGCCAAACCTCCGTTCTGTGGCGCGTTTCGCGTCCGTGCTCGCGCTGACGCTCGGCGCCGGTCGTTCCCTGTGCGCGCAGGGAACGGGGCGCGTCGACACGGTCCACGTGCTGCCGCTCGACAGTGCCGGATATATCGCCCGCAATCAGGCTGCGATCTTCCGCCGGAGCCTCCCCGGTGCCGCCTGGCGTTACGCGCCGGTGGCTCCATGGGAAATCCTGCCGGGATTCAGCAACGTGGCGGCACGCGTCGCCGCCTTCGACTCGGCGCTGGCGCAATCGCAGGCGCAGGCGATCGGCGAGGCGAGCTACCAGCATCTGCTGCGGCAATTCGGCGTTCGCACGCTGGCAATCGACACCATCCCCGAAGCGCGGCGCGGCTTGTTCGGGCTGTCACCCCAGACCGCCGACGTCTCGTTCGACGGCCAGCTCCAGTTCCAGGTCAGCACGACGCGCACCCGCAACCTCGCATGCACGCCGCTGCAGGTGCAGGACATCGCGTCGGGTTGTTCAGGTGGCTTCAAGGGACCGACGATCGACAACACGGTGCTGCTCTCCTCGCGCGGCATCTTCGCACAGCGCATTCACCTTGACATCGATTTCGACTCGAAGCGCGACTATGCGGCTGGACAGACCATCAGCGTGAGCTATCAGGGACTGGAGGACGAAAAGATCCGCCGGATCGACATCGGCACGGTGCAATGGACGCCGCCGCCCTCCCGGTTTTTCACGGC